>CAZQQE010000102.1:0-4618 GCA_964595325.1 uncultured Thermoplasmatales archaeon
AATATTTCATAAAAGATGGCATAGAGAACTGGGGAATAAAGTATGTGATGCTTGTGGGAAGTGTGGAGAAGCTGCCCATCCGATATATATGGTTCATATATCGCAACGGCATAAGAGTGCAATGGAACGATATGCCCACGGACTTGTACTATGCTGACATATACGATGCCAACGGCAGTTTTTCTTCGTGGGACACAAACCATGACGGCAAATACGGCGAGGAATACGAGGACGGCATGGGCGTTGACGATGTGCTGGATTTGTATCCTGATGTATATGTCGGAAGGCTTGCATGCGAGAACAAGTTTGTTGTGAAGACGGTTGTCAATAAAATCATATCATACGAAGACAAGGCGTTCGGCGGGAACTGGTTCAAAAGGTTGATACTCATAGGCGGCGACACCTTCCCGGGGTGGGGGGTGGTGGAGGGAGAATTTATGAACCAGATTGTTGCGGATGAGATGCCCGACTTCGAACCGGTCAAGATATGGTATTCTCTCGGAAATTTAAATGCCATGACAATCGAAAAGAATATGGAAAGGGGCGCCGGCTTCGTCCATTTCTCGGGTCACGGATTCCCTTGGGGGTGGGGTACACATCCGATAAACGGCAGTGATAACGAATGGGTCGGGACATATTATACGCCGTATGTGTCAGCCCTGTTCAACGGTTACAAACTGCCCGTTATTTTCTTTGACGCCTGTTCGACGGCAGAACTTGATTTGACGCTTTCGGACTTTGAAAAAGAGACAGGGGTGCCCATGCCCAACATATCAGTTTCTCTTCCCTGTTTCGCCTGGTATTTCGTTCAGAAGAGGGGAGGAGGGGCGATTGCCACTGTTGGCTCGACAAGGGTTGCATTCACAGGTGTTGACAGCAGCGGACCTTACTCTGGGGCGGGCTATCTGGCATACAAATTCTTCGGGGGATACCATGAAGGTACCACACCGTCCGAGATGCTTGTCCATGCACAGAATGAATATATGAATAACGAATGGAAAGACAGATGGTCTCTGTCGGAATTTGTGCTGCTGGGTGACCCTTCTCTCCGCATAGGCGGATTTGAAAATGCATCATAAACCTCAGTTACGTTTGTCCCTGCGGGGAAATAATTCATTCAGCACATCGCATACAACCGGATAAAGTTCGTATCTGGAAAACTTTTCTTCCGGATAATCTGAATCTATTTTTTCCATTACCTGCCTGACAGTCGGTTCCGAGGAAAATTTTTTTACGACATCGGAAACCCTTTCTTCTATGACAGAATCCCTTTTATTATGCGTAATATGCTCCTGTATCTCCCCTATGGCAGCAAATATTTCGATTATCGAAAGGGCAAGCACGAAGCCTGATGAGAGTATGATAGAAGTTGCCTTATTTGTTAGGGCATAATAAAATATGTCCATATCTACAATCAACACAACGAACGGCAGCACCAGCACCACTTTCTCCCATTTCGTAGTAGCCACCGCCCGGCTCAGCAGAATCCTTGATAATCTATGTCTCATCAAAGGTATAATGCATCCGAGCAGATAATACTTTTTCCCGGCATCAAGATTTATATGCCCAAAATCGTTTTAATGACATGGAATACCGTGTTCCCGCAGGCGAGGAAATAGTTGTGGCAATATATCGGGCACTGAAAAAGCACGGTACAATAGACTCGCAGGCAAAGATGAGGGATATGGTAATGGAGGAACTCATGACGCTGGATAAAAAGTACAGGGTAAGCCCCCAGCGTGTGAGGCAGCTGGCTGTCAGGGCCGGTTTTATCCGCATGGAAATAAAATCAAGAGAGGGAGAGGGGGAACTCGTACGGTGCCCCGTGTGCGGTTCCAAGCTCAAAAGGATAAGGAATTTTTCTCTGTGGGGAAAGGAAGTGATTGTCGGATACAAATGCCCCGTATGCGGTTACAAAAGCGGTGTGAGAAAACAGATTCCCACACGCTACATATTCCACCTCGATGAAGCCGCAGACGGTAGCAATCATTTTTGAAAAAGCAAACCACAAGGTTTATATCTCCCTTTTTCTTTTAGTTAACGATAGTTAAGTGAGCCAACATGATTAAAAAAATTATTCTTGTACTCAGTATTATGGGATTGCTTTCCGTGCCTTCCATATTTGCAGGCAGCCATGCTGATGCAGGATTCACCCACCCCGTTTTCTGCGAGCTGGCTGTTGAAACCCAATCCCCGGAATGCTCTGCCGTGGATAAAACACTTCATTCGCTTTACCTTTCGCATGATTATTCCTTCTACTACGTTACAATGGCTGCCGATAAATTTGATCCGGCAAAGAGCCGGTTGGAAAACGACTACAATATCTACGGTTATCCGACATGCTTCTTTGACGGTGGAAAGGAAGTGGCATACGGCGTCCGGGATGCATCCTACTACGGCAATAAAATAACGGCGGCAGGCAAAAGAAGCGTGCCAGATATATCAATCAATGTGCTTGCCAACTGGATACAGTGCCCGTGCCAGATCGGCTTGTTCGTGGAGGCGTATGTTACAAACAGCGGGTCGTCGAACTACACGGGGCACCTTGTAGTGTATATAGCAGAGATAAATTCGCGCTGGACGGACGGCGACGGCATCCCGTACCATTTCGGGTTCATGGGATATGCCATAAACGAAACAATAAACGTCGGGGCATACGGCGAACACTACTCCAGCGGGTATTGGAACCCGCCTGCCTACGGCTTCGAGAATATGCTCAAAAAGGATATGGAAAATGTCATCGCAATAGCTGTTCTCTTCAATGATACCGCCCATACATCCTACGCCGACCCTCCCGATAAAAATCCGTTCGATGCTTATTACGTTGACAGCGTTGCAACGGACAGGGTTTTCAATGTTGATTTACCTCCGGTAACAAAGATAACCTCGCCTTTATCCGGTTCGCTGTACTTCTTCGGCAGGGAGATAACAAAGACAGGAGGTAGCAAGTCAATAATTATAGGAAAAATTTCGGTTGATGCATATGCAGATGATGATGTCGGCATCCAGAAAGTCGAATTTTATGTGGATGATGAGTTGAAGGAGACCGATTTTTCTCATCCGTATTCATGGCTGTGGAATGGATTTGCGGTCGGAAATCATGAAATAAAAGTCAGGGCTTACGACACTGCCGGGAACAGCACAACCGACAGCATGAATGTAATCATTTTCAACACGTAAAATCCGCCAGCGGAATTGTTTTCAAGATTTATAATATTCCCCTTTGCCCCTCAATCTCCCCCTTTGTTCCCGTTTTAACGTGATAGTACTTCTCCGGATATCTTATCTTCACATAATTCTTGGCGTCGGAGCCGCTGCAATGAGCCGGGCATATGTATCTGGACATGGAAGCCAGATTATCCAGAACTGTATGCGAGGGAGAATGATACCCGCCTATGACGAGGTAGATATCTTCGCCGCTTATTTCCTTCAGCCGGGCTGTCAATGCGTCTACGCCGGGATGGCTACACCCCACAATAACGACCAAGCCAACATCATCGACTTCAATGCCCAATGCATGCTCCTTTATTGAGCCTGCCGTTGCCGGCCCGGAACTCCACAGCCCTTCTCCCAGTTTTAATGGCCCATCAATTTCAACAGGTTCAAATCCCCACCTTTTCAGGAATGCCGGGTTTCCGGGGGGCACATAAATCTTAAGTCCGGGGCAGATTTTTCCGATATATTTGAATCCGCCGTAATGGTCTCTGTGGTAGTGACTCAAAAAAGCAAAATCCATGTTTCTTAAATCAATGTCCATCTGCTCTGCATTGTACTCTATAACCTTCGGGCTTGTATCCGCATCGAACAACACCTTCCATTTTTCCGATTCGAGAAGAATGCTCCATCCCCATCTGTTTTTAAGCCCGGGAGCAGGCTCATTGTCGTTCAAAACTGTAAGATTCAGATGCTTTACCACAATACCCCATTTAGAATCAAAATTTAAGGATTTCCATATGCCTCAGAGTTTCCTGATTTCCGGAATCAAATTCCTCTTTCCCTTCTCCGCCTCCTGTCTTATGTTTTCGAGAACCTCTCTGGACAACGGTACTTCAACCTCCTTTTTTATGAATGGCACCCCTTTCATTCTTGTTACTCGCAGATAGAGTTTCATTCCTTCCCCCATTCTGCTGAACATCAGATTGTCCACATTTTTTTCGATATCTTCGACCATATCCCTGAAAGCATCGCTGTTGACTGTGAAGAAATATGTTCTGTCTTTATCCTCTTTAAGTGTTTCTTTTATTTTGGCGTATATTCCCTTTCCATAAGTTCGGGAGAAGAACAAAAGATTTAATGCAGCGCCGGACACCATTGTACCGAGTTTGCTTTCAGTACCGTCCAGATAATTATTTGCCAGAGATAACGCCTCATCCCACACTTCCGGCTTGATGAAATTTGCCCTGATGCGGCATGCATCCTCTTTTTCAACGCCGTCTATCGAAGGGTCAAGTTCTATAAAAAATATCTTTTCGCCGTAATCATCAATGTTTGTTCCGAGAATTTTCATAGTGTGCCTCAGATAGTCCAGAGTTGTACTTGTCAGCATGAAGATTACTTTTCCATCATTTTCGAGCCAGCCGGATGCAAACATATAGCCGATTAAGGGCTTCCCAGAACC
>CAZQQE010000103.1:0-4597 GCA_964595325.1 uncultured Thermoplasmatales archaeon
TGCCGGGCCCTGAGATGGTTATGATAAATTAGCCCAACAGTTCCTTTGCATCTTTTTCCATTAACAGCATCTGGAATTCTCCGATATGGGTCTTTTTCTCGCCTGCTAGTACTTTCTTCAGGTTCGTCGTGTACAAGAGAGGAAAGCTGTCCGTAAAGGTTGATGGCATCTATCTCTGCGATTATGGTGGCCCTCAGTATCTCTTATATATCAAAATGCCATTTCATTGCGATGAAAGACAGGGAAGCGATGCCCATCGCCTTCATGGGGCTGCTTTTTTTTGCCGCCCAGCTCATAGCTCTTTTAGCAACACACCCGTTTTACGAGGCAGGTGTAAAGGCATTCGAAAATCCGAATGACCCGATGAATATCGTTCAGGTAATATTGATTGTTATCGTGTTCACCGCTTTCATACTGCTGATTGCCAGATACAGGAAAGATTTTGTAAAATATATCATACTTTTCGTGTTTTTCATGTCCATATATTACGTATTTCAGGCGTTCTTTATTCTTCTCATTCCCTATGCATCCTTTCCGCTGTCCGTTGCGGTCGCAATTCTTTCCATCATCCTCTTGATGAAATACCCGGAATGGTATGTTGTTGATGCATTGGGTGTAATGATGGCAGGAGGCATTATCGCCATATTCGGCTCGTCACTTTCAATGCCGCTGGTGATAACATTGCTTGTCATACTTGCCGCTTACGATGCCATCTCTGTGTATAAAACAAAGCACATGATAAGCCTTGCAGATACGGTTGTGGGGGAAAGTCTGCCCCTTCTCATGGTTGTACCCAAAAAACGCGGCTACTCCTTTCTGAAGGAGGAGGGCCTTGAGGATGAGAGAGATGCCTTATTCATGGGGCTCGGTGATGTCATAATACCGGGCATACTCGCCTCCGCCGCCTACTTTTCGGGAAGCTTTTATGTGGCTATTGCTGCCATTGCCGGCTCACTCGCAGGCTTTTTTGTGCTGATGCGCATGGCGGCAAGGGGCAATCCGCAGGCGGGTCTCCCATGCCTTAACGGCGGGGCGATAGCCGGCTATGCCATTTCCAGCTATTTGCTTTTCGGAAAATTGATAGGATTATAGTTTCACGTAATACGGTAGCCGCAGTCTTTGCATCGTATGCCTTTGTCCCTTTCCAGTTTCCCGCCGCATTTGGGGCATTTCAAATCTTTAAGTAGATATGAGAGCCACGCTTCCCTCACTTCAGGAACGTCCGCCTCCTTCGCCCTGATGAATGCATCCCTCTGTTTTTCGTTGCTTATGAGTTTTTCCAGCGCATCGAAGTTTAGCCTGCCGGCAGTTTCATGCTTCTCTCCTTTCATGAAGACCGACATTGATACGCCGGAGACGAACCCTCCGATATGGGCGAGATGCGCTACGCCGTCGGAAACACCGCTTATCGTATAGATGGTTTCGATGGAGGCGAACATGAGCGTTGCAACCAGCACTGGCATTCTTACGAAGAACATTATTGGCAATGGAATCGGCATCACTACCTTGTCTCTGGGATAGAGGGCGGCAAACGCCCCGAAAATGCCGAAGATGGCGCCGGAGGCACCGACGAGCATCACGTCACTCCCCCAGTTAAATACGGAGAAAAATACGGCTCCGGTAATTCCGGAAATAAAGTACACGGCTGCAAACTTTTTGCTTCCCACGCGCTGCTCGAAAGGTATTCCCACGAGCAGGAATATTATCATGTTTGTCAAAATGTGGAGCACGTTGGCATGAATGAACATGGATGTGAAGAGTGTATAGATGTAAGGCAGTCCTTTTATACCGAGATATGACGGCTTGAATGCCAAGTCTTGAAATACAGGTGACGGTTCGGCGCTAAAGCTGTGTGATGTAAGTATGAGGATAAAAAAAACTATGAAATTGATAATGACAATCATCTGTGACACCAGCATTTTCTTCTTCGCCGCATAGCCCAGCCCGAACAATATTATCGCAATGGTTGCGATGGAAAATATATTCATTTTCTCCTCCAGTGAAGGTATATGAGTAGAAATGCTATTCCGAAAACCGCAATGATTGTTATGGCACCTGCATAATTTTCACTCATCTTCTCCTCCTTTGTGCTTTCCGAGAGATTCCAGTCGTAGTTAAATATTTTTGTGAAATATTCTCCGACCTCTTTGTTATCGACGATTATGCCCATCTCTCTGTTATTCCTCACCGAGTTTTCATTCCAGTTTATGGATGAAATCAGCGTTTTGTTTCCGTCTACAATTATGCCTTTATTGTGCACGTTGCTGAAGTAAGACCAGTTTGAGTACACAAATTTAACATCTATGCCGTTTCGCCTCAGGTAAAGGGCTGTCTCTTCATTCATTCTGTCCGTTGACTCGTAGTACGGGTTGTAGTTCATTATGACTCGGACATCAACGCCTTCCCTGCTTTTGTTGATGATTTCCCTCAAAAAAGGATTTGTTCCGTCCCAGTCTTTCTGTATGTAAAGCTGTTCCACCAGAATGCTTTTCCTTGCCGAAGACAGGAGTTTGCATATCTCGTTCTCTGCATTGTCGGGGGAAAGAATGACGGTAAAATTGAACGTTCCGTTAATCCTTTCGGAATGAAACCCGCCATGGTAATTCCCTTCTGGTACGCTTTCATCCATCACGAAGCCGGCAGGCGGGCTGCCGTGCAGAAAATCCGACGGGTCAAAAGGCGTTATGTCTTCCTCATATTTCAAATCTTTTTCCATAACCCCTGATAGAAAATTTGCAAGGCTTTTATTTTCCACGGCAATTCCCCATTCACGGTTGCCGAAAGTGTTTGATACGGGCATACCCGTCTTTCCCCAGTTTGCAGATTCTATTATCGCCGTTTCATTGTCGATGATTGCGTACTTCGCATGGTCGAAAACATACCGGCGGTATCTTCCCTCCTGCGAATTTCCCGCCATGTAAAACACTTTTCCACCGTGCTCGTAAATTTTGTTTGCAACATACCTTTCCTCCATGCTCAGCCTGCCCGCCGGCTGCCCTTCCAGAAGTATTTTCACCGAGACATTTCTGTTCAGAGCATTGCATAAATCGCTGCAAAGGTAGGGGTTTGTGAACTCGTATATGTTCAGGTATACTGACGTGCTAGCCTTTTCCAGTTCGGAAGATACCGTGTCAAACGAGCTGTCCGGGGAAGAGAAAGCCGTTACATTTCCTTTGAACGAGAGGCGGAATGGCAAAAAATCCGACTGACCGATGCGGTACGTTCTGTTGTACTCCCAGTCTTTGCTGGAATTGGTATCGATGAATTTGCCGTTGCATTTTCTCTTCATTATTTCTCCCTGACCTAAGGGTTTTACCGCCCCGCCCCTCCACCCCTCGCTGAAGTTTTCATTCCCGTAAACGACGGTGTCGATGGTATGGTTGTAGGCATCCTTCAGGCATACAACGCCACCATCATTGGGCATCACGAACGAGCCATGCCTTTCCATATCCGGAACGGCAGAGCAGTTGTAATACTCGAAGTCTGCATTTTTCCCGGCTTCTTGGTAAAGGGAGGAAGCATTCTGAGTCACGCATATGGTCTGATTTTTTTTCATAAACATGTTGGGAAAAACGATTTTTGTTTGCTTATCCGCTCTCTTCCAAGGGTCTTTTGTCAGGTACCACCCGTAGAGGTTTATTTCCTCGGACGAAGGATTGTGGATGCATATATATTCGTCATTTTTATTCGGATACGCATGGTAATACACCTCTGTTATAATCACTTTTTTCTCGGCATGCCCCGGGGTCGTGTCAAAAATTCTTATTGAAGTGTTGATGCGGTTGTTGCTGATATTTCCGTCATTCATGTCAATGAGGGCGATTATCGTATGATTTCCGGCAAAGCCTTTTGTGTCCCATGAAACCGAAGGAAGGCGGTAGGAATTTATGGAATCATAATGTTTTGTCCCTATGAGGTTGTTCTTGTCGATGCTGTCGTGGTAGAAAGATACGGTGAACGGAGGCACATTTCCGTCACTTAGGTTGTCAACCCTTGCCTTTATTTTTACAATCTCGCCCTCGCCGGCACAGGCGGTCGGGCATTTAATCCATTTAAAACCCACGTCTATGTTTCCGCCACTTGCAATGGAAATCGAAAAACTTGTTAGCAGGAGAAGTACAACCATCATCAATGCCGGAATTTTCATGATATCGCGGAAGCGGGCCCGAGGGGATTCGAACCCCTGATCTACAGCTTAGGAGGCTGTCGCCCTGTCCTGGCTGGGCTACGAGCCCTTGTTTCCCGTAATGGATTCTTGTTTATTAAGGATTCTGGTGTTAAAAATATTGGCGGGGCACTCAGCCCCATAGGGTAAAGATTATACTTAAATAAGCTCCTGCAGTAATCGAGATGAATTCTCAATATCTATTTCTACGCTTGTTAAAGCATTCCCTGCAATAAACAGGTCTTCCTTCTGTTGGTTTGAACGGCACTTCGGTTTCCTTTCCGCAGTCGGCACAAATTGCTTTGTGCATCTCCCTCGGAGGTCTGTCGAATCCGCCGCCATTCCTTCTTTCTCCGTACATTATATATACCTTTCCCGCCGAAGCGGGATGACGGAGTAAGCCCCCCACCTACTTATACTTTGGGGAAAAAT
>CAZQQE010000104.1:0-4529 GCA_964595325.1 uncultured Thermoplasmatales archaeon
TTGATGCATTCTCAGCATTAACTTCTACGGTGATATTCCCTATTACTATTGTTTCTCCGATGATATCAGCAATTTTCATTGCAATTTTGCTATTTACGCTTTCGTTATTAAAAATGCTGTCATTATCTCTTAGCATTATAATTTGCAAAGCTTTAAATTGCCATCTCAATTCAATCTCATGCCTTCTTTGAAAGTCATTGTCGAGGGTTATGCAAAGGAAATTGAGAACGGATGGGAGGGAAATTCAACGACCACTTTGATAGAAAACGAAGGGAAGTATATAATCGTCGACCCCGGCATGGACGAAGAAATTTTGAAAAATGCGCTGGCGGCGGAGGGGCTGGCGGCGGGCGACATAGATTATGTCTTTCTTACCCATTACCATATCGACCACATTCTGAATGCCGGTCTTTTCAGAGATTCTGTGCTGACGGATGGCTACTACATGTATGAAGGGAACAGAGGTACAGCTCACAGTGCCAGCCCATTCGGGGAGGGCATCGAAATTGTGCATACTCCGGGGCATACGCTGGAACATTCGTCCCTTCTCGTTCGTATAGGCATGTCAACGTATGCGGTTGCAGGCGATTTGGTATGGTGGGCATTTCAGGAGAGGGAGAAGATGCTCAATTTGCCCGACCCCTTTGCATACGACATGGACGAGCTGATAAAAAGCAGGGAGGTGCTTTTTGGTAAAGCGGATTTCATCATTCCGGGGCACGGAAACATGGTGAAGTTGGAAAATCTCCGATAAAGAGCCCGGATAAAGATGCGGATGGAGCATTAAGGAAGGCGGAGCAGGTAAATGAGATGAGGCATGGCTGGCGAGTGCGGAAATAAAATGACATGCAATTCCTCAAAGCAAGGTTAAAGCAAGGTTAAGATAAACATTATGTAAACAGAATAATGACGGCAGTTGCAGGTGCGGGCGTGGGTGGATTGGGGGTGGGGGGAGCAAGAGGCAGGTATCATAAGGCTACTTTTCCTAAATCCTCCTTTTTGCAATTCTGTCGACAACCATTGCCATCCTTTTTGTTTCTCTGACGTCGTGAACGCGCAGTATGTCGGCGCCGTTCGCTATCGCCATCGCCTCCGCTCCAAGGCTTCCTTCCAGCCGTTCGTCCGCTCCGGCATTGCATATGTTTCCTATGAATGTTTTGCGCGATGCTCCTATAAGCAGTGGATACCCAAGGCTTTTCAACTCCGCAAGGCGTGCGATTATCTCGCAGTTATCCTCTATGCCTTCCCCCGTCCTCTTTCCGAATCCTATGCCCGGGTCGAGGATGATTTTATCATTGTCTATTCCCTCGGAAATTGCATATTCCGCTCTTTCGTACAGGAATCTCGTTATTTCTGCCATCACGTCGTCGTAATGGGGATTTTTCTGCATGTTCCGGGGTGTGCCTTTCATGTGCATGAGGCATACCGGCACCCCGTACTCTTTCACGATTTTTGCCATGCCGTCATCGCCTCTCATGGCCGTTATGTCGTTCACCATGCTTGCCCCTGCTTTGATAGCCTCCTCCGCCACCTCCGCCCTGTATGTGTCAACTGATATCGGCACATCAATATCGCCAGAAATTGCCTTTATAACGGGCAGGATGCGTTTCATCTCTTCTTCTTTACTTACGGGTAGAGCGCCGGGACGGGTGGACTCGCCACCTACATCTATTATGTCGGCTCCCTCTTCTGCCATGGCTCTCGCCCTTTCCAGTGCGCTTTCAACGCCGTCATACCTGCCGCCGTCGTAGAACGAATCGGGAGTTACGTTCAGTATGCCCATTATCAGCGTTCTCTTGCCCGTTTTCAACTTTTTTCCTATGATGACATTACGGCTTTTGTTATCGATTAATTCGGAAATTTTGTTTCCGGCATGACTCAGACGCTCATACTGTATTTTCATTTTTTCGGAGAGAATGTGCATCTGCGTCTTTGTTCCAATGACAAGGGCATCCGTTTTCTTTCCGTGGGGGGGGATTGCATACTGCGATATGGCGACATCACCGCCGGCAGCGAGCATCTCCTGCTTCATGATTATTGCATCCTGCGGTTCCAGCCCGTAGAATTTTATGCAGTAATGGAATGATTTCGGAACCATGATTTTTATCCCGCCTTCCTCGACGCCTATCGCCTCCATTTCCTTCCTTGCCTCCTCCTCGCTGCTGATAACTCTCAAATGGGCGAACATAATGCTTTATCGCAACGGTATTATTAACTTTTACATTGTTTTGGGCTGCAGAAGGGTGCCGTGCAGTGTTACGTTGGACAGCACGAATGCGCCGAATGGAACAAAAACCAGAAGTGCAGCCCACGGATTGACGGGGGTGAGCATGATTGGCACGAGAGAAAAATTTGTGTAGTAATGCAACCCTATAAGTTTCCTTGCCCTATTCCTGTCAAATTTTTTCATGTTGAGAAGCTTCGCCGAAATGGCGACCATGGCCACGGAGAGGATGGACAGCACCGATATCTGTACAATACTCTTTTCGAATCCGAATATGAATATCAGAGATATGAAAATGAGCGCTACATCCATCGCCTGTAGAAAATATGCAAGTGCTTTGAATGACATCGGAACGAACATTTTTTTGTTCTCCACCCTTACGCCCATCTTTATTGCCAGCGTTCTTGCCTTTGCCCTGTAGTCGTTCTCTGCATCCTTCAGCCCTCCTGCAACGAACTGCATGAAAAGGACCTGTATCGTTCCGAGCAGGACAACAATCCATGCCAGTTCGGTCGGCTTTCCGACGCTTGCCGCCCCATATAATATGAGAAGAAAAATGCCTGCACCCACGAATATGTCCATTGCGGGATACTTTTTGCTTATGAAATCGTAGACGGTTATTGAAAGAGCGGATGCAATCAGGAGGGGCATTGCGGGAAAGAATGAATAATATTGTAAGGAGAGAAAAGACGCTATTGCCAGCGATATAGCCATTGAAGCAATCGAAAAAATCCATGCGTTTTTTTTGGATATGGTTCCGCTCACCAGCGGTCTGTCACTTATTTCCGAAGATAGTTTATCCACTCTCAAATCTACTATATCATTGACAACAAAACCGTATACATGCCCGAAAAATCCCACGAGGAATAGCAGAAACAAGGGAAGCAGCCGCCCCTCGCCCATGCTTATAGCCCCCATTACGGGGGATATGCCCGTCAATCCGGCGTTGAATGAACGCGATAACTTCAGATATTCCCTGACGGTGCCCATGGCAATGCAATCGATTTTTGTATAAATAAATTTGTAAATTTTGATTGTATGTCGGGTTTCTATATCATATCACACAAGGTAATTTATGGCATATTCCGCCAGGTCGCCCGAATATTCACCCACCCTTCTTATGCTCTCGCTGATGTAGCCTATGGAAAGTGCCTTTTTGCCTTTCTGCTTGATAGCAATGTTTCCTATTTCCTCGCATTTTGCTACCAGCGAGGATATACGTTCAATATTTTTGTTGGCAGACTCTATGTCTTCTCCAAAAAATGCCCCTACGCTATCATTGAAAATTTTGATTGCAGTATCACCAGCAGACAGAATCAGATTTACTATGCCTTCCTCCAGTTCTTCCCCTATCAAATTTATATTGTTTTTTGATATGGTAACGGCATGGTCGCCTATTCTTTCTATAATTCTGCTTATGAGGGAGTAGTTGGCTATTTTTTTGGACGACAGCCCCAGCGGCTCGGCAAGCAGGGCATTTTTTGATATTGCGTTGTACTGGCGTGAAATCAGCCAGTGCAATCTGTCAACCTCGTCATCCCTTGCAATTATGTCCTTTGACAATGCCTCATCAGCATGGCGAAGAGCAAACAGGGCATCTTTGTGCATGTTGCCCACAATAGAACTTATTCTTTTGATTGCCTTGTCAAATGGCATTTCCGCAGGGTTCAGCAGGTCCTTTATTGTTATCGAATTTGATGCTTCCTCTATGATTTCGAGCCCTATCATGCCCCTCACAAATTTCCTCACCATTTTGCTGAGTGAAGGAGACATTCTATCCCTTGATTTTACAACAATAACATTATACCCTTCTATGTAAGCGCCCACAAGCATTCTGAAAAGATATATGGGCTTCTCAATACTGCTGATATCAAATTCTTTCTCCCTCTGTGTCTGCTCGCTGCTTATTTTTGGCATGAGTAAGAGGGAGCCATCATTCTTGGTAATTATGCCAACAGTATCATTCTTCTTAATTCCCTGAGATCTTGCCCACTCTTTAGGCAAAGAAACAATAAAAGATGCGCCCCCTGTCATCTGTATTTTTCTTATTTCCATGACATGAAATGCAATTGCCTTTTATATATTTTTATAATTAATTAAATAATCTATATCTTTTATATATACTTATATATTTTATTTCGAAAACATATATATTTAACTTCTCTTTTACAGGCTTGGTGAAAGTGAAATGAAGAGTATTAAAAACAAAAAATTAGTTGGAACGATAGTGGCAGTAGCAGCCATAATGGTCATAAGCACAACACTGTCCGGCTGCATAGGCGGGGGAACAACAACACTGCGCACT
>CAZQQE010000105.1:0-4440 GCA_964595325.1 uncultured Thermoplasmatales archaeon
TCTTTACAAATTTTATAAATATCGCTTCATTATTTGCCTCTTTTGTCAATGCTTCTTGACAGAGCGTATAAATATTCTGGTTCCATTGACATAAGGGTATACATGTCATTGGCCGAGACAGATGTAAAGAATATAGAGCTAAGTGATGAGATTTTAAGAAAAGCTGTAAATTGCGACAAAAATTTTGCATGTTTGAAGCAGGGAGTGGGATGTGAGGTGGAGTATGCCGTCAATAAGGAAATCCTTTTCGTTAAGGATAACGGCCAGATGTACTGCAACTACCGGATGTTCTACGGGGACGGCACGATATGCATGTGCCCCGTGAGGCTGGCAATATACAACAAATACCATATTTAGCCATCAAACTTTTTATAAAACATTTTTATAAAACATCTCCATATATGGGCAGAATGCAATCTGATTTGCAGAGATTCCTGCAGCTTGATTTCTTCAAACAGGAGGGTTTCGTCAGAAAAAAATGCAAGAATTGCGGTGCTTATTTCTGGAGCACGGACAGCACACAGGAGTTGTGCGGAGATGCACCCTGTGTTCCATACTCTTTCATAGGCAATCCCGAAGGAAATAAAAAATATGACCTTTCTTCGATGAGAGAGTTATTCCTTTCATTTTTTGAGCGTCATGGCCATACAAGAATAAATCGATATCCGGTGGTTGCCAGATGGCGTTCCGATGTTTATCTCACGATAGCATCCATAGCGGACTTCCAGCCTCATGTGACATCAGGCGAGGTGCCGCCGCCTGCCAACCCGCTTGTAATTTCCCAGCCGAGCATACGTCTGAACGACCTGGACGAGGTGGGGCGAAGCGGCAGGCATCTGACGATGTTCGAGATGATGGGACACCATGCGTTTAACAATCATGACAAGGTTTACTGGAGCGAGGAAACAATCAGGTACTGCAACGACTTTCTCGAAGAACTCGGCATAAGCAAGGACAAGGTAACGTACAAGGAGGGGGAGTGGCACGGAGGGGGAAATGCAGGAGCATGCCTCGAGGTTCTTGTTGCAGGCATGGAGGTTGCAACCCTTGTTTTTATGAATCTGAGGAAGGACAAAAACGGCAGTTACGAGGTGAACGGAGAGCGTTATTCCGAGATGCCCATGCGTGTTGTTGATACGGGCTACGGGCTGGAGCGCCTTGTATGGCTCACAAACGGCTCTCCGACAGTATATGATGCGATATTTCCCGACGTGATAGCTAACATCAAAAATAAAGCAGAGGATGGCGATTTGCACGACATTTATGCGATTGCCGACCACACAAGGTGTCTTGCCTTCATGCTCAGCGACGGCATAGTTCCTTCTAATGCGGAGGAGGGCTACCTTGCAAGACTGCTCATAAGAAGAACTCTTCGCCTCCTTTCCCGCATCGGCGTGGACATGCCGCTTGCCGACATCGTTGCCATGCACCAGAAATCCCTTTCCCGCGATTTTCCGGAATTGTCTGAGGAAAAGGATGTCATCAGAGAAATGCTGGAAAGCGAAACGGAGAAGTTTCATGCGACGATGGAAAAGGGAAAGAGACTCGTCGCCCGCTATGCCAAAGGAAAAAAGAGCATATCAGTAAAAAAATTCGTGCAGTTTTATGATACGTACGGCATACCGCCGGAGGTTGTCAGTGAAGTTGCGGGGGTAAACATTCCGGAAGATTTCTATTCCATGCTGGCGGAACTCCACAGCCATGCATCCGGCGGGGAGGAAAAGGAGGAGAAAAAATTCGATTACAATACGGAACTTCTGTTCTACGAGAAGCCTTACGACAGAGAATTCGAAGCAAATGTGCTGTGGAACGGCATCGTGGAAGGAAAAAATGCTGTCATACTGGACAGAACTCTCTTCTATCCGGAAGGCGGCGGGCAGGCGTCCGATACGGGCACACTCGTTCAGAATGGAAAAGAATTCAGGGTAACAAAGGCGGAAAAAAGCGGAAAGGCGGTTGTCCATTTCACAGACGGAAAGCTAAGCAAAGGAAAGGTGAAAGGCGAGATAGACTGGCAGAAGAGATATGCATCCATGCGCCATCATACTGCAACGCATATAATAAATGCGTCCGCAAGAAAGGTGTTGGGAAACCACATATGGCAGAGGGGCTCGTACCTCGATGAAAACGAGGCAAGACTGGACGTTTCCCATTTCAGAAGGATTTCGCCAGAGGAGGTAAGGCAGATAGAGAGAGAGGCAAACACCGTGGTCATGGAGGCAAAGGAAGTCCTGAAGGAATGGCTCCCGCTGGGCGATGCCGAGAAGAAATACGGCATGCGCCTTTATCAGGGAGGAGCCCCGAAGGAAAGGATACTGCGCATAGTCAACATTCCGGACACGGATGTCGAGGCATGCGGCGGCACCCATGTGGACAATACCGCCGAGATAGGGTTCATAAAGATTACGGGAACGGAGCGCATACAGGACGGCGTGGAGAGAATAAAGTTTGCCGCAGGTTACAAATCGCTGGAGTATATACAGAAGCAGGAGGGGCTTATCAGGAAAACGGCAGGAATTCTGAATGTCAGCCCATCCGTTCTCCCGAAGACCGTTGAGAGATTCTTCGGCGAGTGGAAGAAACTTCGCAATCAGGTGGAAAAACTTCAGAAAGGAGCGGCATCAAATGCTGTCGAGATGTTCAACGGGATTAAGATAGTCACCCAGGACGATATGATGCCGTCAGCCATAAAGGGCATTACCGACGGGGGCAACTCGGTAGTTGTTTCAGGAAGCGCAACGGAGAAGGCGAGGATAACCATAGCTTGCTCACCCGGCGTGAATGTGGACTGCAGGGCAATAGCAGAGGAAGCGGGCATCGTTCTCGGAGGTCGGGGCGGAGGCAGGAGGGAGGTGGCGCAGGCGGGCGGCCCGAACACCGAAAAGCTGGAGGAGGCTAAGAAAAGGGCTGTTGAAATGATAAAGAAACAGTTAGAAAAAGATTTATGATGGTAAGCATTTCACAAGAAGGGGCCGGTAGATCAGTTGGAAGATCGCCACCTTGGCATGGTGGAGGCCACGGGTTCAAATCCCGTCCGGTCCATATTTTTTTACTCCTGTTGGCAGCTCCGGCATTCCCATTTTCGACACCATTGGATAAATTCAATAAAAGTATGTGAATGCTTCCGACCGTTTCCTCCCTCGTTACTCCCTGATATCCCCGTACTTTATGACATTCTTGACCACGGACTCCACTCTTTTTATCGCTGTTTTTGCGGCTTCCAGCTTCTCCATATCATCCTTATTCGGTTTATTGTCTATCACGATCTGCAGATACCCTTTTGCTATTGCCAGCGGATTGAAAAAATGATGGGCTATGCTTTCCCTGAAAATTCTTTCCCTTGACATCATTATTTTTTTCTCTGCTTCTATTTTCTTTATATATGTAATGTCTCTTATGGTGCCTACCAGCATCACAATCTTTCTGTTCCGGGCTATCGGATTTATGTTTAACTCGAAGACATGCTTGCTTCCGTACTCGTATTTTGGTACTGTAAGTCTGATGCTTTTTCCGTTGAGAAGATTTATGAATTCTCTGTAAAACCTTCTTCTTTCCTTTTCCGGGATAATGGATATGAAAGGCTTGCCTGCCAGTTTCCCGTATTTCTCTCCGGCGAAGGACAGCGCCTTCTCGTTCAGATATGTGAAGTTTCCGTCCGGATTAAGTATGAATAGACCTTCGGTTGACTCACTGTTGTTTATACCCTGCTGCATATATATGGCCTCTGCATTTTCAGATAATATCATTTCATTCTCCGAGTTTGCTTGCAATTTACAAACACCATATACGCACCTTATATATATTGCTTATTTCCGACAATATTGTTGCGGGGAAGCAATGCCCGTTGTCGATAAGTTTATATTTCCTGTATACTATCTCCTTCCTCAGACAACCCAGTGAGGTGAGAAAATGAATCAGGAAAACACAGATAACGTGATATATGTCGGAAACAAACCGCCAATGAACTATGTGCTGGCGGCGATAACCCAGCTGAACTCTGGGTCGAACGAGGTAGCTATCAAAGCAAGAGGAAGGGCAATCTCCAGAGCCGTGGACGTAGCAGAGATAGTGCGAAGACGTTTTATGCCAGACGCACAGCTGAAAGACATAAAAATAGCCACGGAGGAAGTGACCAACGAGGAAGGAAATAAAATAAATGTATCCTCGATAGAAATATACCTCTCGAAGTAATCTCTACCCATTTTTCCTATTTTTAATGCTGTTATTTTAGGGGCAGCATACTATATAAATTCGAAGTATATTATGCAGTTATATGATAAAGGGGGGCAAAGTTTATCATGCGACCACATCAGACGGATGGAACCTTGCAATAAAAAGATATAAACCTAAAAGGGGAAAGATAGCCGATTATCCTGTCATACTGTGCCATGGTTTGATAGCGAACAGGTACAGTGTCGATTTCGGGGAGGAAGGCACACC
>CAZQQE010000106.1:0-4338 GCA_964595325.1 uncultured Thermoplasmatales archaeon
TTCAAGCTCATGGTCTGCACATTGCCCAATTTTACATCTATGCCGTCAATCTTTGTTCCGAAAGGAAATGTCAGAACTTTTGATTTTTCGGATAACTGTTTGTCATTGGCATGCATATCGGAAAACCTTACGGTTTTTATTTCATATGATGGTTTTTCCCCTGTGCTGTTATGCACCCCTGAAATACTCACTGCACTCAATAAAAAAAGGAATACTACAACCACACTCATTACCCTTTTCATCTTCATCGGGCTACTATAACAAAAATTTTTATAAAAATTTATGGTTGAAAATGGGAAAAGGGAAAAGATTAGCCGTTGTTTACCGGCTGATACGGGTTGAATGCTGGGTCTCCGAACAAATCGTATTCCATGAACGTATTGTACTTCTTGTCCAGAAC
Source organism: uncultured Thermoplasmatales archaeon (assembly GCA_964595325.1). GTDB lineage: Archaea > Thermoplasmatota > E2 > UBA202 > DSCA01 > VBQP01. The sequence continues at coordinate 401 of CAZQQE010000106.1, forward strand.
TCTTGTGCCTCTCGGAGACGGTTTCAGTATTCCGTTATGCATGCCGTCCAGCGGCGGCACCCACAGGAAAGTGCTGTTTGCATCCTGGGGCAGGTAATCATTGCGGGCATCCCTGAAAGCCATTCCGACATCTGAATTGTTCTGTATCAAATCGTCCAGGAAATCCATGTGCATTATGACGCCGAAATTGTCTCTCGGGTACTCTCCTTTTGTCAGCAGGTCATACCATGCCTTCACATACGCTATTATGCCGAAGCTGTTCTGCAACGGTCGAGGGTTGAGATACCCTGCCACGTTGGTGAATGTAGAGGATGCAACAAGCGTATTGACTCCCGCATGTATGTAGGACTGACCGATGCTGTTCGGCGGGTACATCCCGTCAATCTTTCCGTTAACGCAGCTCTCTATCATCATGGTGGACGGGCCTAAATCCATATGCTCCACGCCCCTTGTGCTATATGTTCCCAGTGCACCGAGAGGGCTGGCGAACAACGATATACGGGTTATATATTCCATTATCAGCGGCCCAAAGAAATAACCAAGGCCAAGACCCCACATGAACACGTCGCCGAACTCATAGAGATGCATGCTTCCATGTCCGTTCTCGTACAGAACATTGCTTTCTTGCTGGTATTCGCCGCCCTTCACAACTTTCTCTCCGCTAACCATCTTTATTTCGAATTTGGGGAAGAAAAGCATGTTGAGAACTCCTGCTTTCTTTATCTTGTTGAGTGCTTCGTCGCTGTATCCGACTCTCTGGGATTGAGTAAAGTAAGTTCTCTTGACATCAAATCCGCCCTTCTTTATCTCCGCTGCGACTGCATCTCCCGAAAAGCGTGTTGCTCCTGACGGGAACTTCATGGGCTCGCCGACCTCGCCTCCCAGTAGGGGACTGAGTATGTCCTTTATCTGCTCAAGCACGGGTATTTTCTGGAAGTCTGTTCCGCAGCCGGTCTGAACCGTGGCCTTATTCTTCCAGTCACCTAATCCGTTAATAATTTCGTTGTAAAACACCGTTCTTGCTATCAATGCCGAGGCGTCCTGTGCGTCCCATGCCGCCACCCTGCCCACGACGTTTTCCTGATAGGGCCAGTAGCTGTAGGTATCATTCTTTATGTCGCTGGGATTCGGGTCTATGTCTCCCCATATGAAATCGCTGGGTGTTCCGTAACCGAAGTAGTATATCACCATGGGGTCGTCCAACGGTGTATCAGGATTGTCGTATATGTACTGGGGGAGCATTGTTTCTCCTCCGACAAGTGCTATATAAACAGGATTTTTCTGGTAGTATTCTTTGAGTGCTTTGAGGTCGTCGGCAGATATGCCCGATATGTTGCCCAGCAGTTCGTTCAGCCTCTCATGAATTTTCCACAAATGGTCATTGGAAGCCTGCGCCAGCGGGGGATTTTTTCTAGGTACATAAAAGCCGGGGCATGTCTTGCCGTTGACCGTGACATTGTCACTGGCAGCAAATGCAAAATTCGGGTCTGCAAAAATTATTCCCTTGCGATATGCAGTCAGGTAAGGTGCTACGGACGATAACTTCTTCATCATAGGAACGTACGGGCTGCTTAGGCTTTCCACGGTTACGTTCAGTGCATAGCTTCCTTCCTTCTGGGCAAGCCATGTTCCCATAACCGATAGGTCAAAAGTGACCCCGTCCCTGCCGTACAGAACGGTTTCGTAATGAAGTTTGTCTTTGATTATGTGCCCGCTGCTGTCTCTGTCCGGCAAACCGGATAGGGTTGTTACGTAAGCAAGTTCGTACTGCTGCTGCGACGGCGGCAGCCCGTCTATACGCGGTCCTCCCGACAGCGTGAGATAGTCACCGAGGTCATCAACATCCTGCGAGTTGAGATTTGTAAGGTCTATTTTGATAAGGGCGTATTTGTAGCCATCGGGAATGGTGAAGTTATGATGGCCCGGTTCAAGGAAACCTTTTGCCGTTGCCGTGAGTGTTGACGGGAGTATTGCGACTGAATCCACCGTTCCTGTGAAGTGAAATGTGGTCGTATTCAGCACCTTTGGCATGGTCGCATCTCGAGGGTCTGTTACTGTGATATAGCCGACTTTGCCGAATTTGTCTTTAACGAGGTCTGTCAGAAAAGCGGTTATCTGCTGCTCGTCCGTAAATCTCCATGTTCTTTCATGCCCCTCGATATTGCCGCACAAAAACGTGTATTTGACGCCGAGCTTGTTCAGCACATCGCGGACGTTATCCGTGTTGTTCGTGACTATTACCGGAATGTTAAGATAGGACGCAATGGGTGTGGCTGCAACCCCGAGGTTGTATCCCTCTTGGCTGTCTTCTATGAGCACCACACCGTCGCTTCTCTTCCATACCTTCTGGGCTATATCGACCGATACATTCTCAGGCGACCCGCCCATTATCTTTATGTCGTTTGAGAACTGGTATTGCTCCTGGAACCGGGTGACCGGACGAGACGGGTTGCTGAAGTTCTCCACCAGCAGCGGCGCTACATGGCTGTTGTTGTCGGAATAATACACTGCAACCGGCGTACCTATGAGGGCATAGAAGGAGTTATCCTCGGAGGCAATAACAGGCGTGGCATCCATGCTCCTTTCAGACGAGATTTTACCTATGGCATCCATGCTGAAGCCTTTTACCTCTTCAAATTTCGGCCCCCCGATACAGCCGCTGAACGCAGCCCCAATCATGATTACGATGGCAAACAAAACCAATATTTTTCCTTCTTTTCTGTTCATTTTCACCACTTTTTGTATTATGATATATGCTACATCCCTATAATAATTTCGGATGGAACCATGATACTGTGTGAGCAACTTGCACACCCGTTGGAGATGAACGGCAGAGATTTACATGCCGAGTGTGCCCTGTACGGCGATATACCCTTTTCCGCCTACCTTCACTTTATCGCCGGACAAATCAACAACCACGATGCCATCTTTCCCTATCTCATATCCCTGCTCTGAACGGTATACGCTATTCTTTAGCAAACCGTGTTTTTTTAGATATGCTCCGAGCGCCCCGTTGGCTGTGCCGGTAACCGGGTCTTCGTTGACTCCGTACAGGGGAGCGAAGCAGCGGGCATGGACGAAGCAATCCTTATTCAATGTTTCAAAGGTGAAAACGAATAATGCTCCGGCACCGCTCTTCCTGCACACCTCCTTCACTTTTTCGAAGTCGGGCTTCATTCTTTTCATAGCCTCGAGATGCCTTACAGGCACATTCAGTGAGAACAGTCCCGTCGATACCGCTTCAATCGGAAAATCTCCGATTTCCTCTTCCCCTATACTCAAAGCATATGCAATTTCTTTCGCAGTGGCATCGGTCTCTCTAAAAACCGGCTTTGCCTGTTCCATAAAAACGCCATCGTCCCTTATTTCTATGCCTAAAATTCCTGCCTTTGTTTCCATCGTAAATTTGTCTTTTCTTGCAAACCCCATCTCTGTCATAGCATGGAACGTAGCGATGGTTGCATGCCCGCACAAATCTACTTCCCTCTCAGGAGAAAAAAATCTGAGATTAAAATCTGCCTTATCGCTGTTCATGACAAATGCGGTTTCGGAACATTTCAGTTCTGCCGCAATACTCTGCATCGTTTTCTCGTCGAGACTGTCGGCATCAAGTACAACTCCTGCAGGATTTCCTTTAAACGGCTTGTCGGTGAATGCATTCACAATGTAGAACGGTATTTCCATTTTAACCACCATTGCAACTTTTAATCCCTGTTCTTCATCCGTCCGTATGCGGTGTAGAATGGTATGTTCAGTATGCCGAATAGAGAAAGAATGGAAAGCATGTGGAAATACGGAAATTCGAATATAGTATTCGGAGAATAGTGGATACTGATAAGCGAGGCGATAAATGCTATTAGATTCACTATTGCCCACAGGATAACAAACCCTTTCATCTAATCACTCTCCAAGTGTTTAATGCCGTATCCACTTATAAA
>CAZQQE010000107.1:0-4286 GCA_964595325.1 uncultured Thermoplasmatales archaeon
ACTACAATAGTTAACAGGCTAAAAGAAACGGCCTCTCATCTGCGGGTCTTACGCTGCGCTCCAGACCACGCAGTATTCCTGCGGCCTGATGGATAATAGTTGCCTCATGAGAAATATGATGTTCTAGAAAAATGGTATACTGGATATCCAAGAAAGGGTACCAAATACAGCCAATCTGCTTAAGACTTATTCCTTATAGCTACGAAGAGAAGGCAAACCAATGTGAACAGAATTACCGAGGGAATCACCCATGGCAAATCGCCGAGCCCTTCTTCCTTCACCACCGTGTATACCCCTATTTCTCCGCTGGTAGTTCCGTAATAATGGTCATACGAACCATCCCCATCGGAGTCAAAGAGAATTGCATTTTCACCACCTATTAATTCACTGGCGGTATCTCTGAGAGCATTGTCTTCTTTATCCCAGTACACATATTTGTTATCGCTGTCCTTCCAGAGCAGATAGCCTGTTTCGTTTCCAACGGTAACATTTATGGTTCCGCTGCTGTCTTTCGGGTTTGAGCCCGCCTCAATCTCGACTGTATCTGGAATGCCGTCCATATCATAATCCTCTGGTATTACAAAATATCTGAACATGTCGGAGGTATCATTTCTGTTGCTGTTGGGCGAGGAATCTATGGCTTCTATGTAATATTCGTATTCGCCTGCTTCGTCATATGCCTTCGAATAATAGTATACTTTACTTCCATCTCTCCGGGACATATCATACGTGCTCTCGTTTCCGCCGAATATTACGTGTAATATTGCCTTCCCCACGCCGCTGGAGTCATTTATCAGGGCGGATATATTGACGTTTCCATATATTACCTGTCTTTGCGGGTCGGCGGTAACAGCCCTTATCGACGGGGGCATTGTTTCGACACCCTCATAGACGATCCTGAAGCTCATGTTGCCACTCTCCCCCATATTCTGCCATTCCAACGTCCCTCCTGCGGTATCGAAGGCCTTTACGAAGCAGTTATAATAACCGATATCGTCATATGTTGTATTGTAGTAATACACGTCCGTATCCCCTATTCTTTCCATCGGTTGCTCTGCGTATAGACCGTTCTCGCCGTATACGACAGCCACGGCTTTATCCACCGTCGTGCCATTGTCTTTTACTGTTGCCGATATGTTGACGGACTCACCGAGGGACTGAATAGAAGGAGAAACTCTCACATTGTAAATCCAGGGCGGGGTGGAATCCGTGCCGCCACCTACCCTTATATCCTTTATGGCGTAGTTATTGCTTGTGTCGGATTCATCCGGACATTTTGCTTCCACCTTTATGGAATATGTACCGTTTTTCTCAGGTTTCCATGTTAAGTATACACTTTCAAAACTTCTTTTTTCTATTATTTTATCCACACTCCCGTTTCTCATCAAGATGTACTTTCTCTCTCCTTTTTCCTTTATGTAGAAGTTTATTTCTGCAGTCGTATCGTTATAACCCATGTTATGTACAATCGCCGTTATATTGACCGTATCATTGATGGCAGGATGGGATATGTCAAAGCCTATGTCTCCCATGTTTATTTCGAGGTCCGGTACGGGAATTACGTTCATGGATGCGGTATTCCAGTTATCCGTTCTTTTCCATTCCGGTATCCTCATGTTCTCATTCACTTTTGCAACCAATGTCCACTCGCCGTTATACGACGGGTCTCCATACGATGCGTGCCATGAGAACGTTACATTCTTTATTTCCCCCTTCTTGAGTTCCGATAAACCTTTTACCATTTTTATCGGATTGGAATCGCTGCCCTGACGGAGCGTAAGAGATACATTCGTCGGAATATCGACATCCTTCGGCCCGTGATTTTTTATGGAAACGGTTATCTTTGCTTCTTCGCCTTCCCTAATGGAGGATGGGGCAGATATGCTTACAACATCCAGATTGGCGGCGGCCTTTACGGTTATCGACGTCGAGCGTTCAACTATATAGCCGGAGCCGTCTGCCAGTGATACGTCCAGCCTCCAGTCGCCCACCTTTGTTCCGTTCTGGAATGTGTAAAAATCGTTCAGGTGCCATTTGGTTCTGTCTCCTCCATTCGGCATGAAAGAATAACCCAGATCATCGATATACACCGTATTTTCACCGCCCTCCTCATTTGCCACCAACCGTATTTCTATTCCAACCACCATGCCCGCCCCCGCCCTCCATTTGTTCAATGTGTTGCCGGGTATCTCGTATTTATGCCAGTTGCCATCCTTTACCAGACTTCCCATGCCTATCGTGTAATATTTATTCGGGCCACCTTCGGTCATCACGGTGTAGTTGAGATAGCTTGACGACGAGTATTTCTCAATATTGTACCAGAACCACAGAGAAGGAAGACGGGATATATGGATACTCTGTGCGATATTCTGTCGAAGGGCGGCGGTGTCATCTTTCCCGACCGGCTGGTCCTCGAACTTCCACTTTCCCGAATAATCTTTTAGCATCAGTTCAACCGCCTCCGTTCCGTTATGAGCAGATGTTACAAATGATGCGCCTGTTGTCTGCTCGTTCGAATGGAAAAGTTCAGTATACGCACTTCCCTTCTCAAAGCCCGCATCGGGCAGTGGCAAAGTTGATTTTGCGATTTTTCCATCGGGAGAATATATGGTAGCAACAACGCCATTCGGATTTGCTATGGAAGTGACATTCACCGTTTCAATCGTATTCATCCCGTCAACACCTGCAACATATTCATTGTTTATGGGCAAAACATCCCCCCACCAGCCGTGCGATTCATTGCCCATAAGCGTCACATTGCAGTTCGGTAACGTTTCGACCCAGCATGAGTCAAAATATGCATAAACCTCATGAAAGCTGGTATCTGCGGAAGTTTCCGTAATATATACCCTCAAAGCGATTGTGGACATACTCTTTCCGTGAAGGTAAGATGTGACATTTTTTGTTATGGTTTGCCACCCATCGGTTAGGTCGCCGTTTTCCACGGTACTTCCGTCTATGGTCAGCTCCCATCCCGCGTTACTTATATCCGAGCCGAAATAAACATCTGCGTGAAGAATATAACTCTGTGCATCCCCTCCGTCCGGCACCTTGAAATTCTGATAAACCTTGCCGTACCAGTCTTTTTGCCATATCATCCCCTTCCTGTATATCTTATAGCAGTGATCATTTTCGTGCACGGGGTCATCGGTATAGGTCATACTCCACCCGCCAATATTGCCCGTTTTCAGAGGAATCACGGGCTCGCTGTTATTTTTCCACTGGTTTGAACTTGTGTCTTCAAATTCAGAGTTTTTTATACCAGAATATATTTTGGAGTAGTCTCCGTCCTTCTTCCCGTTCTCAACGGTATCCCAATAAATATAGTAATACCTGACCGCATGCGGAAGTACTGACCCTTCCATTACCCATGACACCGTGACATTTGCCCTTTCCACCGCATCATAATCCTTGCTGAACACGATTTCCCTTCCGACTGTTCTCTCGGGACGCCATGTGTCGTTATCATTCGTATATTCCACGACTCTCACCGAGTTAGGATAAAACGTCCTTTCGGAAAAACCTCCTGAAGGCTGGTAGGATGCTATCTCGTCCATGAGGGCGGTGAAATTTATATTGCAGTATACCATCTTATTATTGTATACGTATCCTTCCCTCTGCCCCATCATTTCCACAGATAAAGGGACTCGGTAATGCCAGTCAGGATTCCACCACTCGGCGCCCTCGGGCGAGGGGGGGAACGGCTGGCGGACGGGTTTTTCCACGGACACTTTCGTACTTGCCATGTTGTTGTCCTCGTTTGTCTCGTCTATCCTTCCTTCGAAATCAACAAACATGATGAGCGTGTAGTTCCCGCTGTCTTTCGCTATCCAGTAAAGGGTGACGTTCTTTTTTTCACCCGGGGATATCGAGGATATATGCAATTCATCGACGGGATTGTCCCTTGAGCCTACATACAATGCTACACCTACATTTTCGGCATCGGACCCGCCCAGATTTTCGACGGTGAAATTGATTTTTACCTGATCATTTTCGTAAATTTCATTTGGAAAAACCGAGATGCTGTCCGCATCAATTGTAAGGTCTGGCTCCGAACCATATGCATTTGCAAGCATCCCTGCGGCAGCACTAAAAAGCAGAGAAAATATTATTGCGAAAGTCAGAGTGCTATTTTTCAAATTCGTAAATATCGAGACTCGAGTCACTTTATACCCCTTTCCCTTAAATAAAAAATTTGGTTAAATAATTTGTGGTGAGGGTGATTTGCTGCATATCCAAGAAAGTAATGAATTTTGCATTCCTTTTGTCCGGTCTGTTTTCTCAGC
>CAZQQE010000108.1:0-4226 GCA_964595325.1 uncultured Thermoplasmatales archaeon
CATAATATCGTAAACAAAAAAGGTTTAAATCTTTTTTTCAATCAGGCTTTGCCCCGTCATCTCCTCCGGCTTTTTTATGCCAAGCAAATCAAGCATCGTAGGGGCTATATCCCCGAGATTTCCCTTTCTTAGCGTTATGTCTTCTTTTCCTCCTGCCCCTATCAAAATAAAGGGCACGGGATTTGTGGTATGCGCCGTTTTGGGATGTCCGTTTTCCATCATTTCCTCTGCATTTCCGTGGTCAGCTGTGATGATTGCCTGCCCCCCGTGCCGTTCCACCGCCTCCGCCACCCTCCCGATGCATTCATCCACCGTTTCCACCGCTTTTATCACCGCTTCCCACACGCCCGTGTGCCCTACCATGTCGGGATTGGCGTAATTAACAATGATGACATCGTACTTCCCGGAGTTTATTCTCTTTAGTAGTTCTTCCGTCAATTCGTAGGCGCTCATTTCCGGTTTCAAATCGTAGGTTGCAACCTTCGGTGAGGGAATCATGCATCTGTCCTCTCCGTCAAAGGGCTCTTCCCTGCCACCGTTGAAGAAGAATGTTACATGAGCATATTTCTCCGTTTCGGCTATGCGGAGCTGTTTGAGCCCGTGATTAGAAATCACCTCTCCGAAAGTGTTTTTTAATGGCAATTTATCGAATGCTATGTCCACGTCCAGCCCGTCCATGTATCTGGTCATGGTGACAAAGTGCACATCCACCTTTTTTCTCGGGAATTCTTTGAAATTTTTGTCGACAAATGCCCTCGTCAGCTGTCGTGCCCTGTCAGGTCGGAAATTGAAGAATATGACGACATCGCCGTTCTTTATCCTTCCGGCGTTTACTATCGTCGGCTTTATGAACTCGTCCGTTTCTCCCGTATCGTACGCCGTTTTTACTGCATCCTCGGCACTTTTCGCCTTTCTTCCCTTTCCGTCCACCAGCATCTCGTAAGCCATCCTTGTTCTGTCCCATCGGTTGTCCCTGTCCATGGCATAGTACCTTCCCGTCACGCTTGCTATCTCCCCCACTCCTATTTCCTTTATTTTTTTCTCCAGTTCCATGACATGCTCGCCGGCGCTCTGCGGCGGCGTATCCCTCCCGTCGGTGAAGCAATGTATGCTCACATTTTTTACGCCCTCCCGCTTCGCCATTTCGAGAAGAGCATAAAGATGTTGGGGCAATGCATGCACGCCTCCCGGCCCTATCAGCCCCATGAGGTGAAGCGCACTGTTCCTTGCCGTTGCCATTGCTTCCTTCAATGCATGATTTTCAAAAAAGCTTCCGTCCTCTATTGCCTTTAGTATGCGCATGGAATCCTGAAACACCACCCGTCCCGCTCCGATATTGGTATGCCCCACCTCCGAGTTCCCCATCTGCCCGGGCGGCAGCCCCACGGCAGTCCCGCTTGCTTCCAGAAAGGTCAGCGGATGCGTTTTCATGAAAGAATCAATGTTAGGCGTACGGGCATATGCTATTGCATTCCCCTCTTTTTCCTCTCTGTATCCGAAGCCGTCAAGTATGGCGAGCAGAAGCATGGGTTGTAATGAAAAAGAGGTATGTTAATGTTATCGATTCGATGAATGTACCATACGCTTCGATATTTGTCGGACATCCTTTATAAATGATAAGAACTTTTTTAGGTTCAAGAAAAAGGGGAGAAATGTTTTGCCTCCTTTCTTCCCTCACTTTTTTGCCACGATTGTTTCTATAACCCCGAAATAGAATTTATGCCTTTCGATGATCGAAAGGTCATTCTCTTCGATTACTGAATCCATTGCCCCTCTTTTCATGTACCCTCGGTAATTTTTCTTATGGTCTTCAAGGGCAAGATTTTCGATTATTTTTATAAGCAGTTCCACAATTTTTCCTTTGAATGTCGAAGGCATGCCGTAGTCCGTGATTATAATCATGCCTTCATCCCGTACAATGCGTTTTGCCTCGTTTAAAATCGCCCTTTCATTTTCTTTGCTGTTCATGTGGAGCACAAATGAAATAACGGCGCAGTCGAAGTGGCCGTCCGGAAAATCGGTGGATGTTATGTCTCTCTTAAGGAACGGAATGTCCGCACTCTTCTTTCTGGCAACTTCGAGCATGTTCGAAGCTAAATCCACACCCGTGACGTCAAATTTTTTGTTGTAAAGCAGGATGCACTGGGCACCTGTTCCGCATCCGAGGTCGACTACACTCTTGCAGTTATGCCGGGCTGCTATTTTTGCGACTTTGCGATGTATCCTTCTCAGAAAAATACCGAAAGATGAATCGTACATCCCTGCAAATCTTCCTTCGCTCATTTTTTCTTTAACGCCTGACGGCTTAAAAGTTATTGCGTTTCAATGGGGCGTGTTAAACAGATTGCAAAGAATATTTTAATTCCGCAGGCATATTCATTCATGATTCCCAAAAGCCATCCAAGATACGAGTCGCTTGTTATGAGGGAGAAAATTTCAGAGGGGGTAAAGAAGGGACTGGTTCACGAAACGGGGATGATTGCACATGGCAGGGGGGAGGCATTCGACTACCTGCTGGGGGAAAAAACGATACCGCCTGCTGATGGGGCCGCCATTGCCGCCGCCGCCTACCTCAAAAAGGCAAAAAATGCGGTCATATCGGTGAACGGAAATGCTGCCGTTCTCTCTGCCCGGGAGTGCGTGGAGCTTGCAGATGCGGCGGGCGCAAAAATAGAGGTCAATCTTTTCCACAGAACGGCGGAGAGGGTTGAAAAGCTGGTGAAATTTATGGAAGAGGCAGGCGGCGGGAACGTTCTGGGCATGGAAGTGGATGCAAGAATTCCGGGGCTGGAGCATGACCGTGGGAAATGCAGCGCCGAGGGGATTTATTCCGCAGATGTTGTTCTCGTTCCTTTAGAGGACGGGGACAGATGCGAGGCGCTGAAAAAAATGGGCAAGAAGGTCATCACGATAGACCTGAATCCGCTGTCAAGAACTGCGAGAACTGCGGACGTGACTGTCGTGGATAACGTTGTCAGGGCAATACCAAACATAACGAGACATCTGCACGAAAGGCATGATTGGGATGATATAATAAAGAAATGGGACAACAAAAAGTGTTTGAAGGACTGCCTGGAGTATATCGCTCATCGCCTCTCTTCACTTTATTAATTTCAGCAGGAGTTTTATTTTTGTCGGAAGCGACGGGAGTGCGCCGCCGTCCAGCATTGTCTTTGCCGTATCGGTGCATATGCCCACGAGTTTTTCCATGAATTTTTTGCCGTACTCCTCGTTCGCCATGGAGGGAGTCCCGACATATCCCTGTTCCGCACCCATCTCCTTCATTGTTTTGAACAAAGCGTCAGGCCCGTCCATTTTTATTTTTACGGGTGGCAGCTCCGCCCATCCCTTCGCAAGCTCCGGAAAAAGGACGAGGGCAAGAGATGTTTCTTTCATGTCCGCATGAACCTCCCCTTCCTCATCAACGGGGGGCCATAAATTGCCTTGGTAGTAATAAGCGGAGAACGGCTCACATGCTGTGATTTTTTTCCTCGACTTTTCGATTGCCGAGTTAATCGCCTTCACGTGATGCGGATCCATATGAAAATTGCATATGATGACATTCTTGAAGCCCATTCCCGATGCCGAAGAGAGAACGTTGTACACCACATCTCTTATGACCTTCCAGTCAATCGACATGCTTCCCGGAAAGTCCCTTGCCATTTTGCAGCAGCCTATCGGCAGGGAAGGCAGAGCAATGGAGTCTATGCCCTCATTTTTCAGCCTTTCCATGGATTTTTCCTCGACATGCTTCGCAACGAGAAAGTCGGTTCCGACGGGAAGGTGGGGCCCGTGCTCTTCCATGGGCCCTATGGTAAGAAAAAGAATCGTATTCCTGTCCGCCCCGTCAATCTCCTTCCAAGTCATCTCTTCAAACTTCATCAACGGTATAGCGTATATTTGTATATATTTCATTCCATGATTGAAAAAAGAAAAGCGCTGAAATAAAGAAAGTCAGAAGAGAAATTGAATCAGGGGGTAGCAAGGACAAGGAAGTCAAAGGGTTACGAAAAGTTGAGGAGAAAGGCACATCCTAATTCCTCCTTAATAATCATCTCCAATATTTTAATTTTGCATCTGAATTATGGTATAGTAATTATGGATTGAAATTCATTATTAATATTTATGGAAAGTCTCAACATCCATAAATTTTTAGAAAGTGAAATGTTTTCAATGTATATAAAACTCCAATTGTTTGCATTGTGCATTACATATAAAATTACAAT
>CAZQQE010000109.1:0-4189 GCA_964595325.1 uncultured Thermoplasmatales archaeon
CTTTTTATTTCCGGCATTGTATACATCCAGAAGTAGATTAGAAATAGGGCCAACGTTATCCAATAAATAACCCTGGCATAATCCCACTGACTGATTAATGGAGTGTTTTTTATAAGAAACTTCGCTGTGCAAACCAGATAAGAATTCTTCTCGGTCACAGACGATACATTCGCATACTGGTTGGATATGGAATGCAAAAATATGCTGACTGAAATTAGTAGAAAACCCACTTTCTTATAGGGATATCTGACTTTATCAAACCACAATACAATTAGCACTGCGCCTATTGTAGTAAAAGAAAAATGCAATAGTATATTACTCCCGGGCGCTCCTCCGAGATATTCATATGCACCGAATAAAATACCGGCGATAACAGAAGGATACACAAAAGTTCTGGAGAACGTTTCTTTATAATCAATATAGGGATTCTTATTACGTTTCGCCCAAATAATTGCGTAATAAACCAAAAAAGGATACAGAAGTTTTAGTGGTTCTTCTCCAAGTGGCGCAATAACGACTTTCTGGAAGGGGCCTGTGGTGAGCCACTCCAGTGGAAATATAAGTGATAAAAGTAAAAAAATGATAAAAGTATGTTTGATTAATTTCTCATCTAGTCCCATCGCTTGTTATTGGTAGATTCAATAAAATATTTTACTTTACCTCAATCTTCACCTTCTCCGGCGGGCCCCATACCAGAATGTCCATTCTCTGCCTTTCGTTTTTTTCCATTCCTTTGATGGAGAAAGTTGCCTTTCGGTCATTGAACATGCCTCCGTCCGTCAGCCTCACTTTCTCCATGTGATATATCTTCCACCCTTTTATTATGCATGGCGAGAAGTCCGCCTCAACAATTGCATCAGCCCCGTCCTTGCCGTAAACAAATATCACGAACACCCTACTGTCCTCGTCATACTTCCAGTTCGGTAGTTCAATCGGCATGTCTTCATCGTCCGTCACCATCTTTCCGTCCCTGAAGTGATATTCCAGCACCTGCATCATGCCACGTGAGAGAGAAAAACTTTAAATATCTATGTTTGTTTAACCAAACAAAGTTTGGTAGATAAAACATGATGGAGTCAAAATATCTGAAGGAAGCGTACCGTGCATATGAAAAGGGCATACCTGTCGTGGGTCCTACGTACATAGGAAAAACCCTGGGCGTGAACAAAACAACGGCATACCAGGCCCTTCAGAAACTCGCGAAAATGAATTACGGTACATATCTGAAAAACAAGGGCTTCGTGCTGGGCGAATACGGCAGGAAAATTGCAAAAGCCCTGATAAGAAAGCACCGTCTGATAGAGTGCCATATCGTGGAGGACTTCGGCTTGTCTCCGTGCGAGGCGTGCAGGGAGGCGAGCAACATAGATGCCTTTATAGGTGAAAAAATAAATGCCGCCCTCGAGAGGAAATACAAACAATACCGATTCTGCCCGTGCGGAAACGAGATACCCGAGGTGAAAGGATGAGGCATTTCGGTATTGCGATGGCAATTGTACTGGCAGTCATGCTAGCCGCTCCGGCGTTTCCGGCAGGCGCAGGCACGGAGAAAGTGAAAGTTCTCGTTTCCGTGTCGGATTTCCTGCCCCTTGCGGAGGCGGTCGGCGGCTCCTTCGTCGAGGTAAATTCCATACTGCCCCCGGGTAGCGACCCCCACAGCTTCTACATCACACAAAACACGGTGAAGCAGATTGAAAATGCGGATTTGATAGTTCTTGCGGATTCCCATCTTCTTTCATATGAAAGCAACATAAAGGAAGATTATCCCGAAAAGCGCTACCTCGATTTCGATGACTACAATGCCACGCTCGATGCGTTTCCGGGTTATGATGCCGACCCGCACGGCTACTGGCTGAAATTTGGCAACGCCCTTGCTATCGCCGAAAAGATAAGGGATGAACTTTCGGAACTTTGCCCCGAGGAGAGAGAGTACTTCAATTCCTCATTCGCCCGTTTGAAACTCGAGATAACAGGGGCGGAGAATGACATTCACGAAGCATCAGCAAGTCGGGGAATTTACGGAACAAAGGTCGTTGCGTCAGTGCCCGGAGTGTGCTACATAGTGCAGAATATGGGAATGGAAGTGGGCGCCGTGCTGATGGCGGAAGGCTCCGGGTTCGCAAGCGGCAAAGAACTGGGCGACATCGAGAGCAAACTCGAAAGCGGCGAATACGGCGGAATCGTCGTGCCGGAATTTATGAAGGAAGCAAAAGCAGGAGAAATATCCCGGCAGATTGCAGAGGACACCGGCGCAAAGGTCGTGTACGTGAAATTTTCGATGGCGAGCAGCGACGATTCTTACGTCAATGACTGTTATCACAATGCCATGGCGTTTATGGGTCTTGCCGGTGGGGGTAATGCAACCCGGGAAAGCAGCAACTCATATCTCATACCCGTAATAGCATCGCTTATTCTGTTCATCATCCTGCAGCTTTTCATCATATACCGTCTTTACGGGAGGGACGAGAAATGAGCGTTGTGGAAGCAAAAGGAGTGTACTTCTCATACGGCACGGAAGAAGCACTGGCAGACGTGACTTTCAGCGCCGATGCAGGCGAGTTCGTGGCTGTCATGGGACCCAACGGCTCCGGCAAAAGCACACTCATGAAACTCGTACTGGGTCTTCTCAAACCCCAAAAAGGAGTTATAAAAGTATTCGGAATGAACCCTGCCGTGGAGGAGAGGAAGGTTCAGCAGCATATAGGATACATGCCCCAGAGAGACAGCATATCGAAGAAAATCTCCATAGAGGTGAAGGATGTCGTGCTTATGGGGCTGACAGCCAAAAAAAGGAGACTGGATTTTCTGAACAGGAAGGACATATCTGTTGCAAAGGAAGCACTGGAGAGCGTCGGGCTCCTGCATCTGTGGAACAGAAAATTCAGCGAGTTGAGCGGGGGGCAGCAACAGCGAGTCATGTTCGCAAGGGCACTTGCCGTCCAGCCGGAAATGCTGGTTCTCGACGAGCCCTTCAACGGTGTCGACATACCGAGCCGGAATAAAATACTGGAAGCATTGAACAGCAGGAAGAATTTGACCACCATGATGGTCGTTCACAACATAAACCCCATCGTGCATTATGTGAGCAAGGTCCTTTTGCTTAACAAAAGGGCGGTTGCATTCGGAGCGCCCAAAGAAGTCCTTACCGCCGAAAATCTGATGGAAGTGTACGGTGCCTCCGTGCAGGTCATAAAATGTAAGGAGGGCTACTGCCATCCTCTGCTGGGTGATACGCATGGTTGATTTGGTTTCCTTGAGCCCCTACACCGTCAGGGCGATAATAGCAATATTCCTCCTTGCGATCAATGCGTCCATAGCGGGCTCTTTCACGGTATTCAAAGATGTTTCCTTTCTGGTGGCGGGTGCCGCCCACGCCGCCCTTGCTGGCGCTGCCTTTGCCATCATTCTGGAAGTTTACGGAATACTGTCGTTTAACCCCCTCATTGGCGGCATCATATTTGCTTCCCTGACGGCTTTTGCAGCAGGCTATGCATCACGGAAAGGGAGCAAAGAACAGGTGAACACGGCCATAGGAATAGCCTTTGCCATGTCCATGTCACTCGCCGTCCTTTTCATTTCGCTGATAAGGGAGCAGGCTGCAAGAGTTTGGGGGCTTCTGTTCGGAGATTTATTGCTGCTCACGAATCAGGATATAGCATTGATGACCGTGATAACCATCTTAGTCCTCATACTTGCCATCGTGTTCTACCGGGAATTCCTGTTCGTATCTTTTGACATGGAAGGGGCGATGGCTTACGGAATCAAAGCCCAGCGCTTCAATTATCTCATACTGCTTTTGATTGCGGTCTCGGTCGTTGTCATTCTGAAGGGAGTAGGTGCCATACTTGTATTTGCCATGCTGGTCGCACCGGCTGCAGCGGCAAACGAAGTCGCAGGGGGCGTCACCCGCATAATGTCTCTGGCATTTGTCTTTGCTCTCATCGGAGGGATGGCGGGCATAATGGTTTCTTTCTTCTTCCCAGTCTCTCCCGGGGCGGTGGCAGCTTTGATAGCAACCTCCCTTTACTTTATCATAATAATTGCCAAGAGATGAGGGGCAATCCAACCGAATTGACCGAAAATATTTAGAATGAAATTAAGATAAAGGCTCAATAGCCCCGTGGTGTAGTGGTTAGCATAAGGGACTCTGGATCCCTTGACACCAGTTCAAATCTGGTCGGGGCTGTAA
>CAZQQE010000110.1:0-4163 GCA_964595325.1 uncultured Thermoplasmatales archaeon
TCGGCAGGCATGGCATCGTAAGGTGCATCGGGCGCATTGTTCGGTTCGCCGTTTAAAAAATTCAGAAGATAAAACAAGAGCAAATTGAAAATATTGTTGAACGGGAAATCCGAAGTATAAGGTGGCGAAGAATTTTCATCCGGATATCCATAAGGTGATGCCAGTACAGGGAAAAAAGAGATGGCTATGAGTAGTGAAATTGAAGCAAATGTTAGCATCAATACTTTTTTTCTGTTCATTTCACCACCTTACTGCCAAGCACATATATAGCAAAATGCTATTTATTTGCTAGCAAAATGATAATATAACGGTGGTATAAAAGCTTTCCCATATATGTAAAGTAAACCGACATCGGTAGCATTTCCATCTTTCAACAGAAGGGATGAAATGGGTGACGGGTTTATCATCCTGAAAAAGAAAGCCTTGGAGATAAATCAAGAATACCGCACAATATCAGAAAGAGAATAACACCTGCAATAGATAATGTCATCTTGAGAGATTCATTCAACTGGAGAATGCAGAGAATAAAATTATCGTTCAATCTCTTCCCGTATATCAGGTATCTTTTAGAATATATTCTCGGAGTGAAATAGGAGGATGTTTATACCGGAGCAGAGTATCAATAATGCAGTTAGCATGTCTAAATGAAATTTTAAAGAGCACTTTCTTAGGGGATGCAGCAACAGAAAAATTACATGTTAATGTACCTTCATGCCCGTGATGTCGTTCATTCAAGAAATTATTATATATCAAAAAAAGATTTGAGTTTCCATGGGAAAAGGTACGGGCTTCGGAAAGGTTATACTTTTCAACGAGCATTTTGTCGTTTACGGTGTTCCTGCGATAGCATCTGCCATAGAAAAAAAGACAGTTGCGGAAGTGAAGCGTATTCCCGAGGGCATAGACCTTCGTGATGAAAGGGATGCAACCCCGGGTTATAAAGAAGATAAGAAAGAACAGCAGATGGACTCACTGAAACGAATCATCGATGCCATGGGCATAGACGGCGGTCTGGAAATATGGCTGGGGGGAGATTTGCGGGCTGCGAGCGGTGTGGGCGCCAGCGCCGCCAGCTGCACGGCAATTGCAAGGGCGATAGCAGATGAATTCGGGCTTGATTATACGGACGAGCAGATAAACAACGTTGCTTACGAGGGCGAGAAGGGCTACCATGGCATTCCTTCCGGGATCGACAATACCGCTGCCACCTTCGGGGGGCTCGTATGGTTTAAGTCCGGGAAAATGGAACGACTGAAGATGCCCCGGCCTGTCGAGATTGTAATGGGAAACACAGGCATAGTTGCTAATACCAAGGCGGCGGTCGAGGGCGTAAGGGAGAGACGTGAGAAATACAGGCAGAAATACGACAGAATTTTCAATGATGCAACAGACTTGGTTCATGATGCGAGAAATGCCATAGTCAATGGAAATCTGAAGGAAGTGGGCCGTTACATGGATAGAAACCACGAACTCCTGCAGCAGATAGGGGTTTCTTCAAAGGAACTTGATTTTCTGGTCGAGGTGGCAAGGGACAATGGTGCATACGGGGCTAAGATGACGGGCGGCGGGCTGGGCGGCTACATGGTTGCGCTGACGCCGGGCAGGGCACTTCAGGAAGAGGTTTCAAAAGCCATTGAGAAAGAAGGTTTCTACGTTCTGCGGACAAGAATAGGGGTTTAAAGGCAAATAACTTTAAATTTGTTCCACATATTCATCTGATGGACTTCAGGGAATTTGTATCTGTTTTGCGGGAAAAGGGCATGATGGTAGAGATAAACAAGGAGGTTTCCACCGAATATGAGATAGCCACCCTCATGAAAAAACTTGATGGCAAACCTCTGCTTTTCAGGAATGTAAGGGGACATGAAATGCCTGTTGTGGCGAACATATCCTCCACCAGGGAGATGGTTGCCCTCGCCCTCGGTGTAAAGCGGGAGGAGATAATAAAAACGATAGCAGATGCAATCGAGCACCCGAAGGAGCCGGAGGTAGAGGGCGGAGGGGCGGCTGATGATTATGATGATTACATTGAACTCAAAAATCTGGACGATTTGCCCATTCTGAAATACTACAAAATTGACGGCGGGCCGTACATTGCTTCTGCAATTGTGGTTGCCAATGACCCCGAATACGGATTGAATGCCTCCTATCACAGAATGATGAAGGTGGGTAGCGACAGGCTGGTAATGCGCATTCTCCAGAGGAATTTCAATACGTATATCGAGCGCGGTCTGAAAGAATTTGCAATATGCATAGGTAACTCCATGCCCGTGATGATTTCGTCCGCCATATCTGCGGGCATAGATGTAAACGAGCTGGCAATAGCCAATGCGATGGAACCCATTTCTCTCACAAAAATTGACGGTCATGTTGTCCCGAAAGCAGAGGTGGTGATGATTGCCGAGATTACCGGCGAGATGCACGACGAGGGGCCGTTCCTCGATTTGACGGAAACGCCTGACATCGTGAGAAAGCAGCGGGTTGCAAGAATCAAAAAGATATATGCAAGGAAAAACGCATACTTCCATGCGCTCCTGCCCGGCGGGCTCGAACACAAAACGCTTATGGGTATGCCCCGGGAGCCGACGATATACAACGAGGTCTCAAAAGTATGCGATGTCAAAGACGTTTACATCATGCCCGGCGGCTGCTCCTGGCTGCACGGGGCTGTCAGCATATATAAAAAGCACGAGGATGACGGAAAGAAGGCTATTGAGGCTGCTTTCAAGGGTCATAAATCGATGAAGCACGTTTTTGTTGTTGACGACGACATAGACATTCATGATTCGAGCCAGATAGAATGGGCGATGGCAACACGCTTTCAGGGCGACAGGGACATGGTGATAAAGAAGGAGAAAGGTTCCTCGCTCGACCCGTCGTCCGATTTGGAAACAAGGATGACAACGAAAGTCGGCTTCGATTTGACAATACCGTGGGGCAGGGACAAAAAGGATTTCATGAAGCCCGAGCTGCCGGTGGACATTGACGTCAATGACTACATTTAGGCATTTCTACGTAAAATCGCACGGCGTTACCGAGCCCGAAAAAATCAATCTGAAGGATTTGCCCGGCTCGTCCGGTCGTCTGGATGTCGTGGCAAGATGCATAAATGCTGCGTTCTGGCTCTCAGGAAACATCCGAAGAAATGTCGTTTTTCATACGGTACTGCATGGAGGCGGGCAGCCTGTTTACATACGGGTTGAGGGAGAGCGTTTGAGGAAAGTTTCCCCGGACGAACGTAGTATATCCCTTTTTTTAAAGAAGGCTCTTGAGCGGATGGACAGAATGGAGGAGACGTCCCCGGGCATATTTGCATACCATAAATCGTTTGAAGAGGTTGTAGAAGAAAACGCCGATAAGGAATTTTATCTGCTTGATGAGAGCGGTACGCCAGTCGATGAAGTGGAATTTAAGGGCACGCCATTTTTCTTTCTCGGGGACAACATGGATTTGACGGACAGAGAAAAAAAATTTTTGTTGAAAAAGGGGGCAAAAGCAATCTCGCTCGGCAGCATCTCTTACCTTAGCAGTCACTGCATTACCATAACCAACTGGCGTATGGACAGCACCACGGCACCGGCAGATATATAGCATTATAGTAGTGATGCATGGATGAGTAATCTCTGATAAGATTTAAGTAATCATTATTTTTATATGTCCGTAGGATATTCCTCGTTCGAACGGGGAGGATCGATGTGAGGAAGGAGATATGGACATGACAGGTATGGGGGAAGAAAAGAATGGCATCTCAAAGAGTGGTGATGTAGCCGGTATGCTTTTGAATGCCACCCATGACATGGTTGTGCTGATGGAATGGGATGGCACCATCATTGACTTGAACGATGCAATGGCAAAATCGCTTGGTGCAGACGAAAACGATATCAGGGGAAGAAATATGAGGGATTACCTCCCTCCGGGGATTTTCGAGAGCAGGTATGCTCATGCCGTGGAAATGAGGAAAACAAGAAAGCCCGTGAGATTTACAGATAGAAGGGCCGGAAAATACCTCGATAACGTATTTTATCCGATTTTTGACAAAAAGGGAGAGATATCTCAAATAGCCGTTTTTACAAGGGACGTAACCGAACAGAAAAAGGCGGAAGAAAAACTGGCGGAAAGCGAGAAGAAGCTGCGCACATTGTTTGATGCGACACATGACCTTG
>CAZQQE010000111.1:0-4128 GCA_964595325.1 uncultured Thermoplasmatales archaeon
TCCCTTGCCATCCAGATACTCAAAGTTTTCCTTGCTGTCATATGCACCATCTGCTGTAACTTTTTTTATTTTCCTTTTTCTGGCATTTTTCTCTGCTTTATCTGTCAATGGCTTCAACATTTTACCGTCTCCTGTTCTCTCATCCGTAACTTCTATTGCAACAACTTCTTTTGTATTTACGTCAACGGCAATATGAACTTTGACCCAACCCCTATGAACTTTCCATTTTTCTCTCATCCATTCTCCCCTGTTTGCCACTTTCACTCCCGAACTATCTACTGCAATAACAAAATCATCTTTGCTTTCTTTCAGAGTTTTATACAAATCCAGCTCTATTTTTACCGCTCTTCTTCTTATCTGGCTGAAGGAAGGTGCTTTTATTATCGGTATATATTTTTCCAAAGATCTTACGAATCCTTCTGATTGTCTATATCTAATATGAATACAGTCATGCAGTACCTTTAGAAATATCATGAAACTTTGTGGGTAATAGTAAGGCCTTCCTCTTTTACCTTTGTTCATCTTTTCTATTTCTTCGTTCCAGTTTTCCAAAAAATCTATGCTGAAAAGAATCTCTCCTCTTTTTACCAACTGTTCGTTATATTCTTTCCAATTTCTTTTTTTGCATCCTCACCCTAACGGGGATGATTGGCAAAAATAAAAAATTTTACGTTTTATTCGGCTGTGGGACAGAATTATATCTGCTCCATGTTTAATAGATTGTGCCACACATTATTCTGATAAATAAATTTTTAAGGTCAACATGGATTAATGTTTAAGGTATCATGGTTATAAAGTGCCCGATATGCGGTGAGGAAAATCCGGACGATGCGGTCAAATGTAGGGCATGCGGTGCCCCGCTGGAGATAACTCCCGAAAAAAAGCCTAAATCCGGGAGAATATTAATCGCCATTTTCATTCTTGCCATTATCATTGTGGTTGCCATTGTTGCAGCACCCATAATATACAAAAGCGTGCCGAATAATCATCATACCGAAGACAGTGATGGGGACGGCATGCCTGATGAATGGGAGTTAGCTCACGGTTTGAACCCGAATGACCCGTCCGACCGCAATAAAGACCCGGATGGGGATGGATTAACAAATTATGAGGAATACAAACTCGGTACAGACCCTCAAAATCCGGATACCGACGGGGATGGCGTTCCCGACGGGCTTGATTTGATTCCCAAAGCAGATGCGGGAATAAGGGTGACAATAAATGAATTGAGAATAAAGGATTTCGTAATTTTGAGAAAACCGACGGCCAAGATATTTTCGAAAATTTACGTTGATGACAATTTTGTGGGAGAAATGCCTTCGGAGCCGGCAGAGCTGAACATAGACAAGGTTTACAATGTCAACTGGAGCATGGTTTACAATGTATCAGATGACCGTTCGCACAAAGTCAGGATAGAATTGTATGCCGACGAGGGTTTACTCGGAAACAAACTGCTTGATATAAACGGCGACAGCCCATCTAAAGACCCATCAGGCTACTATCTCGAAATACCCTATTATCTCGGCACTCCTAATGTCGGCAGGTCCCAGACGGGCACATCCGACGGGAGCGACGACGGCAATACGGGATTTTCAGATGACAAGGATGCGATGATAACATATACTATAACCACGATAGATATGTCCACCGTGTGATTTCCAATTATTTAAGTATCGATTGTGGTTTTAATTGCGTGCTAAAGAATCTCGACAGCCTGCTTTCACATTCGTCCGGAGAACTGCTAAATGCCAGAAAAGATGCGCTTGAAATAATCGTGGGGGCGATAAATGGAAGCGATGCTTACAAGGTTACATCATCCGCCGTAAAAAGGAATGGTAATCTTATCTCTATCAACGGCAGGGATTTTGATATATCGCTCTTTGATAGTATATACGTTGTGGGTTTCGGCAAGGCAAGCATCGGGATGGCAAAGGCAATCGAGAAAATTTTGCCGGTGAAAAAAGGTGCAATCATAACGTCTGAAAGCATAAAGGCAGGGCTAAAATCCACCGAAGTTTTTTTCGGTTCGCATCCTCTTCCGTCTGAGGCAAATATGAAGGCGACGGACCGGTTGCTGGAAGTTTTGAGGGGGGCAGGAGAACATGACCTTGTCGTTGTGTTAATATCCGGCGGCGGCTCCTCCATGCTGTGCAAGCCCCGTGTATCTATCGAAAGCATGAGGGAAGTCACGAGCAGGCTGATGAAAGCAGGATGTACTATAAACGAATTGAATACCGTAAGGAAGCACCTTTCTTATGTCAAGGGGGGACAGCTTGCCCGCATGAGCAGGGCTTTCATGTTATCGCTCATAATATCTGATGTTATGGGTAATCCTGTTGAGTTCATCGCCTCGGGGCCCACATCTCCGGACAGCACTACCTACGAGGATGCCATGGGGGTTTTGAAGAAGTACGGGATATGGGGCAGCATTGGTGAGGTGGATGAGGTCATACTCTCTGGAATTAAAGGCAAAGTAGAGGAAACGCCTAAAAAACTGGGCAATGCGGTGAACATAATTGTTGCGGATAACGTCACAGCCTGCAGGGAAGCAGCAAAGGCTGCATTCAGACTAGGGTATCGCCCGAAGATTGTGAGCACTTCTATATCGGGAGAGGCAAGAGATGCAGGAAGGGATATTGCAGAATATGCAAAGATTTTTCCGGAGGCGAGGGCGGCGCTGATTTTCGGAGGGGAAACGACGGTGAGCGTGAAGGGCGGCGGAAAGGGCGGGAGGAACCAAGAAGTAGTTATGGGGGCGATAAAAGAGATAGAGGGAGAGCGCATTGTTATTGCATCATGCGGAACGGACGGGATAGACGGAAACAGCGACGCTGCCGGTGCCGTCGGTGACGGTACAAGCATGGAAAGAGCAAAAAAGCTGGGCATGAATGCCGATGAATACCTTAGGAACAATGACTCGTATCACTTTTTCAAAAAACTGGACGATTTAATAATAACAGGGCAGACAGGAACGAATGTTATGGATGTGCAGGTGGTGATTAAGTATTAAGCCTGCTTTGATTAAACGGCAACGACCTTTTTCACTTCAGGAATTTTGTTTTTCAACTCATTTTCTATGCCCACCTGAAGGGTCATCTGTGCCATCGGACATCCGTGGCATGCTCCCCGAAGATGGACTTTGACTATGCCATTCCCCTCATCCACATCCACCAGCTCGACATCCCCGCCGTCCATTTGAAGGGCGGGACGTATGCTCTCAATAGCTTCTTCTACTTCTTTCTTCATTTTTCACCTTTTATTTAACGATTGTTTAATTGGAAGCATGTGCAGGGCGTATATATTGTTATCGGTGGTTTGAGTAAAAGATTATGTATCGAAGCAGGATATGTTTTCATGGGAAATGTAAGGATAAGCGCCTCTATACCTTCTGAAATTCTTAAGCAATTTGATGAAGTATGGATAAGAACAGGGCATTCCAGCCGTTCCAGTGCCATAACAGCTGCGATGCACGACTACATAATAAACAACAGATGGGTGGAAAAAGAAGGGAGGGTGAACGGAGTTGTGCTCATGACGTACAACCATGACGTGAGAGGAGTAAACGCATCTCTTACCTCTGTCCAACATTCGTACGGCGAACTAATAAATGCGTCTCTCCACATACACATGGACAGCCATCAGTGCCTCGAGATAATTGCGGTAAAGGGCGATATGAAGGAAATAGGCAATCTTGTGAGAGAATTGCAGGGAAAGAGGGGTGTTTTATCCGTGAAACTTGTCACCGCTGCATAACATTTTAAATCATATGCAATATTATTGTGTATGGAAGACGTAGAGAAAATTGCCGCCCTGCTCGGGGAAAGGCATCTGAAGGTTGCGACAGCCGAGTCATGCACCGGCGGTCTTATCGGCCATACCATCACAAACACGCCCGGCAGTTCGGAATACTACGAAGGAGGCATAATTTCTTACAGCAATGAGATGAAGATGAATTTTCTGGGAGTCAGCAGCCGTACGCTGAAAGAGCACGGAGCCGTTTCGGAGCAGACGGCGGGGCAGATGGCGGAGGGGATAAGGCAGGCGGCGGGTGTTGACATAGGGATTTCAACGACTGGCATAGCGGGGCCGGGCGGCGGCACGGCGGAGAAGCCCGTAGGCCTTGTTTAC
>CAZQQE010000112.1:0-4115 GCA_964595325.1 uncultured Thermoplasmatales archaeon
TTTGGCAAATTTCATATATCTGCGAAATGTTGTCGTATGAATCATTTCGAGGCGATTGATATGTCATGGATTAAGGAAATAGAGAGGGAAGATGCGGAAGGCAGGCTGGAAGAGATTTACAGCGAGATAGAAAAAAAGAGGGGGAAGATTGCAAACATAATGAAAGTCCACAGTTTGAACCCGGAATCCATGAAGGCGCATATGGATATCTATACAACGCTCATGTTCGGCAAATCCGGATTGAGCAGGGAGGAAAGGGAGATGATTGCTGTTGCGGTCTCCTCGGTAAACAGGTGCAGGTACTGCATAAACCATCATGCGGAAGCTTTGAACAACTACTGGAAAGATGAAAAAAAGTTGAAGGATTTCATTGAAAACAAACTGGATATGACTGATAGAAAGCGAGGGATGGTGGAATATGCAGTCAAACTCACGAAAAGCCCGGGGGCGGTGGAGGCGGATGACATAAGCAAACTCAGGGAATGCGGTTTTTCCGACAGGGATATACTGGACATCAACATGATAGCAAGCTACTTCAATTTTGTGAACCGAATTGCACTCGGACTCGGTGTGGAATTCACACCCGAAGAAGTGAAGGGGTATAATGTCTGAAGTGATTGCATGCAGGAAAAGACCATTGACTCTCTACTTCTAAAAATAAACGAAATCGTCGATTCCTCATCGGAAGATGCGCTTTACGACGTATGCAAATTGCTCAGAGATGCCGTCCCTCACTACGATTGGGTCGGCTTCTATTTTGTTTCTCCCGGAAAGAATGAACTCGTTCTCGGCCCCTTTGCAGGTGAGCCGACGGAGCACGTAAGGATACCGTTTGGCAAAGGGATATGCGGTCAGGCGGCGGAGAGGAAGGAAACATTCGTGGTGCAGGATGTGTCCAGCGAGAAAAATTACCTTTCATGCAGTTTGAATGTAAAATCCGAAATAGTGGTACCCGTATTCAAAAACGGCAGGATTGCAGGAGAACTGGATATAGATTCCCACACCATTTCACCGTTCACGCCGAATGACAGAAAATTTCTTGAACAGGTATGCAGATCGGTATCAGCATTGTTCGGGGGTGCCAAAAATGAATGAATCAGAGAATAGGGAAATTGAGATAAGAGAGTTCCGCATGGAGGACTACAATGCCCTCATATCATTATGGAACGAGGCGGGTCTCCCTCACAAACCGATGGGGCGCGACCGGAGAGATAACATCGAGCACCAGATGAATCAACCCTGCTCGATTTATCTGGTTGCAGAAACGGGCGGAAAAATTGTGGGCTCCATACTTGCCACACATGACGGGAGAAAGGGATGGATAAACAGGATTGCCGTCCTGCCCGGGTACAGGAAAAAAGGCATTGCGGCGGGGCTGGTGGGGGCGGCGGAGAAGCGCCTATCCGGCATGGGAATAGAGATAACGGCATGTCTGGTGGAAGGATGGAACATCTCGTCAATGAAATTTTTCGAAAAGCTCGGATACACCAAACACCCGGATATTATGTACTTCACAAAACGGAAAGATTCCACGGTATAACACATGAGGATTACAGTTTGCAGGAAGATGCCCAAAACGCAGAGATGTTGCGGTGTTGGCGAAATAGGAACGGAGTTGAAGGTGCTATTCACTCCCTCTCCAGATCTTCTCCCCCCATGAATGTGTTTTGTATGGCGGTGTAAAAATCTTCCATGCCCTCTAGCGTTTTGTTCGATATGGGCAGCAGGGCGGTATGCGCCTCCAGTTCCCTTATAACCGACATCATGCCTTCGCTAAGCTGATAGTACATGGACGGTGATTTCACCATCAAGTCCCCGTAGAGTTTTTCCGTATTTTTCCCCCACTCGAGAATCATGGACAGCGCATCTTTGTCCACAATATCCACCTTGCTCAATATGTTCATCAGGGGTGCACCCATTCTGAATTGGGTTATCGAAGATAACATGAGCTGGGAAACAAAATTTGTAGGAGTGGTGGAAAGCGACGGGTCTATAACGAAGGCGAGGATGGAGCGAGATGCATCAAGCTGCTCGACAATTACCTTCCCCGTGCTTCTGAAAACAAACAGTTCAAGCTGCCCGGGGGTGTCTATGAGAACATAATCTGTTCTGTACCCGCTTATTCTTTCCTCGACTTCCTTTGCATTGAGGGCGAGCATATCCGCGCATACAACCTGCGCCCCGTTGGGCCCGAGGTCGTATTCCTTCATAACCTCGTCAAGAGAAATCCATTCCCTTACATCCACGTCCGGGGTATACGGCAGTTTCACAACACCCGGGTCGAGATTGACGGTTATCGCATCAAATTTCTGACGGATACACCAGTCGTGGAATGCCGCCGTGAGGCTGCTCTTGCCCGAGCCTGCGGTGCCGACCATATATACGAATATCATTTCGTCATCCCCTGAGCATAGCCATGTGGTCTATCCTCTTCCGTATCAATTCCTTTTTGCCTATGTCATGACGTATGAATATATGCTCGCCTTCCACATGCTCAAGGCACCCCTCGCATATCCGCTCGGCCTCGCTTATGTCGTCCGAAATGCCCACTACTGCAAGGGAGCGCGATGTTGTTGTATATACCGCCCCGTCACGTTCATCGACTGAGGCATAGAACAGACGGCCACCTTCGGCCTTTATTGCATTCTCATCAACAAATATTTTCTCTCCCTTCATCGGGTTTGTGCCATATCCCTCGGGTACGACGTATTTGCAAACCGTGCTCTTTCGCCTAAAATCAACCTTCTTCCTGCTCAGCGTGCCGTCTACCATCGCCGTGCATATATCCACGAAGTCAGCCTTCAGCAACGGCAGGATATTCATTGCCTCGGGGTCTCCCCATCTGGCGTTTATCTCGATGACTCTGGGGCCCTCGCCGGTGAGCATGAACTGACCGTATATGACGCCCCTGTACGTTATGCCCTCGCTGCCCATTGCCTCGACGATGCCCTGAAGTATGGAGACCGCCTCCTCGTAGTCGTTTCTGTCCATGAAAGGAAGCAGCCCGCTGGCATCGGAGTAGGAGCCCATCCCGCCGGTATTCGGCCCAATGTCGCCGGGCAGAAGGCGCTTGTGGTCCTGTACCGCCGGAGTCGGGATTATTGTCGAGCCGTCGCAGAAAGATTGGACGGTGAACTCCTCTCCGACCGCCTTTTCCTCCACCAGAACCCTTGCTTCTCCCCCTATTTTTTTTGTTATGACTTCTTCGGCATATTTGACCGCACCGTCAATGCCGTCGAAATGGTCGCCTGCAACCCTTACGCCCTTCCCGCCGGTGAGCCCAACCGGCTTCACCGCCACCTCTCCGTCCAGCATTTCTATGAATTCTCTCGCCTCCCTCACATCAGAAAAAGCCCTGCTTTTAAGCGTTCCGGGAATGCCGTGCCTTTCCATGAGGGTGCGCATGAACTCCTTGTCGGTCTCTATCCTTGCCGCCTCCTTTGAAGGTGATGCAACATCTATGCCGTGCTCCCGCAGCGCATCGGTCAGCCCCGCCCCCTCCGGCGCCTCCGGCCCCACCACCGCAAGTTCTATATTTTTCGAAACGGCGTAGCTTACCACCTTGTCCACGGCGGTCTCATTCTGCAGATAAAAATCTTTTACAATCCTCTTTATCCCCGGATTGGCATTTTTCATGACCGCATACAGCTCGGCATCGCTCCTTGACGCAGCATCACATATGGCATGCTCCCTCGCCCCCCCGCCGACAACAAGAACTTTCATGAAGGTATATGTAGCATTTGTACTTAAATTTTGAGAGAGTTCCGTTTGAAGAACAAAAAGATAATGGACAACAATAATGCAACCAAACCGAATCCGGGTATGCCGCCGCCACTTTTTATCTCGATGCCGCCGCCGGGAAGCAGGTGGATTTCCACGCTGTTACCATCAAATATAAAATATTTCTCCGGCACTCCGGACAAATTGATGCATACTTCGTTGGGTCCGCCCGGATTCAAACTTGCCTCAATGCTTTTTTTATTGCTGACCTCTACATGTTGAATGTCACAGTTGTTTATCGTGACGGTTACATTTACCGGCGTTTTACCCTCGTTCACAAGGACGATACTGCCATTGACCCCGGCCACACTTCCCCGAACTCCATCTACCTTTAG
>CAZQQE010000113.1:0-3977 GCA_964595325.1 uncultured Thermoplasmatales archaeon
AAGCCAGCGAAGGGATTTGAACCCTCGACCTGCTGATTTCCTGCATCCTTTTCCGTTAACTCTTTTATAGCGAAGCATGGGAAAGGGTTACAAGTCAGCCGCTCTTCCGCTAAGCTACGCTGGCCTAGGTAGGGAATGTGGCTGCCGTTAAAAAATTTTACCCAACATTTTTTAAGCCGGGAGGATATATTGTGTTATGCGCTCTCTCCTGATAGGAAGATTCCAGCCGTTTCATAACGGTCATGCGGAGCTTGTGAAATATGCATCCGACAAATACGGCGAGGTGGTTATTGCCATCGGCTCTGCATACGACAGTTACACCTACCGAAATCCCTTCACTGCAGGCGAGAGGCATCTAATGATACACACAACACTGGAGGAGATGGGCATAAAACAATATTACATTGTATCTGTCCCGGATATAAACCGCTACAGTATTTATGCAGGCCATGTTGCCGAGATGTCGCCCAGATTTGATATGGTGCTTTCCAACAACCCACTCATAAAGGAAATATTCGAAAAGGAAGGTTTTAAAGTTGCCGGAACGCCCATGTTTGAGAGGGATGTCTATTCCGGTACAGAAATAAGGCGCAGGATTGCAGCAGGCGAGGAATGGAGGCATCTCGTGCCCGAATCGGTTGCAGAAATAATAGGGGAACTAAAAGGCGAGGAGAGAATAAAAAAATTACGAGACATCCAATGAGTTTTTGAATCCATGAAACTATATCTGTTCGAAGTTTTAGTCTTAAAGGAATTGCTTTTGTTTTGGGGGGTAGCAGCGTTGCCCTATACAATACTGTTTTCGAAAACCCATTCTATAAACCATTTTGACTCTTCATTTTTTATATTTTCCGGTGAATTTGTAGAGTCAAATATCAATCCGATGGATATTTAAACATCTTTTTACTTTCGATATGCTCTGTGAGAAGGCCCTCATGATTCGTGATTGAGGGTGCAAGCACGGAGCTACATTTAATCGGTACCTTTGGGTCCCTCGGAGACGCAAGAATGATCCATAGGCCAACCCGGATACCGTAAATCCGCCGTGATATCGGTTTGGCTGCTGCTTTTAAAAAACCGGTGCCCTCCGGGGCAACAGCGGCTACCCCTCCATTGCCCTGACAATTTCAACAATTGCCGAGTTAACGGGCGTTTCCACCCTCTCCTTCCTGCCTATTCCCACGATTTTGCCGTTTATAAACTCTATCTCAGTTTTTTTGTGTCTGAGCAGCGACTGAAGCATGGATGACTGGTTTTCAGATGTAAGACGGGCAACCTCCTCTGCCTTTTCCACCGCATTGTCAACATCAATGCCTATGCTTTTCGACACCGCCATGCCCTCCATGCATATTTCCTCCATGAGCTTTCTTGCATGCTCGTTCTTAAGCAGGTAGCCGTTCCTGCATCCCAGTATCGCGGTCAGCGGATTTATTGCGGAGTTAACGATTGCCTTGCGCCATATCTCCTTTTTTATGTTTTCGCTCACATTCGTCCGTATCCCGCATTCTGTCATCATATCCGCAAATTTCTTCACTCTATCGCTCACGGAGCCATCCATCTCTCCTATCACCGTTTCCCCCACGCCAGTGTGCTCCACCACTCCGGGAGCAACATATCTCACACCATGGGTGGTGACACCGCCTATCTCCCTCCCGCTGCCAGCAATTTTTGCTATGGTCTCCTCATTTCCCAGACCATTCTGCAGACTCAGCACCGGCGCATAACACCTGCCGGCAATCTCCTCCGCCGCCTCTTCGGTGTCATATGCTTTCACCGTAAGTATGACCAGGTCCGCATCATCGCCCGCCTCCATGGAAATCGATGCCTCCGGAAATGCCACGAAATCCGTCTTTCCCTCTATTCTCAGCCCATTGCCATTTATGGCATCAACATGCTCCTTCCTTCCCACCAGCAGGACATCATGCCTTTTCGAGAGCATTCCGCCGAAAAAAGAGCCCAGCGCGCCAGCCCCGAAAACAACCACCCTCATCCATCCACCTCTGCTATTTCCAGTTCGTTAAGTTCGTTAAATCCGAGCAGGGGATAGAAGACCGGCAAGCCTCTTTTTTCAAATTTCTCGTCGGCGGTCACGATTGCTTTTACGCCCAGCCCCTCGGCAAATTCGTAAATATCGCCATCCGTAACATGAATTTTTACATCCCGCCACAGACATGCTTTTCTTACCTTCTCCGCCAACCCCGCCTCCGTGCACACGAACTCGACGATGCAGCCCCTTCTCATCATGAGCAAGGATGCGGTAAGCCCATTCTCGTCCTCCACCACTCCGGCCACCCTCCCCTGGCTTCCGTAGGGCATGCCTCCCGCGCCCTTTATCTTTTCCGAAAATATGAACGCCCTGTCATCCCTCACCTCTATGAATATCTCCTTGTCCGGGTTGTTAAGCTCGACGGTGGCGTGTGTGGCGTCCTGCACCGCCTTTCCCGCCGCCACCGCCACGTCCTGACTGGTGAAACCATGGTTGCCCGTCCTTCTTGCACGGATGGCAAACGTTTCGTTTTCCCCCAATACCGCCTCCGCATTTTCGACAGCAGTTCTGGATATGTCCTTCAGCGTTGCCCCCGCCTCCGCCACCGGTGAAAACGATGTTATACCGGGCACATTTTTCAACGGCTCGACCGCTTTTTCGAAATCGTCCACCTCGATGAAAATACGCCCCCATGTCCTCCTTATTTTATGCTTTATCCCGTAATGGCTCAGTGCCCTTCTGATGTCAGCAACGAGCAGCTCCTCGAATCTTTTCCTTACGTACCTGCTCTTGAGCCCTATCTCGCCGTATCTGATGAGTACCGTCGCCACGCTCTATAATTGCCGCCGCTCCTAAAAAGTTTGCCGTTGTTGAGTCTATCATCCCACAATCAGGCTAGGATCTCCAAGCAGTATGAATTCCTCGGTTGTATAGTAATCCTTTCCTGTCTCACTTATAAAGTTGCTTTCGAAATTCGAGAATGTCTCCCCCAGAGTGGCACCTTCCTCATACTGCCCGAAGAAGTAAGGTCCGATGTCCCTGAACGATACTCTTGTCGCCCCTATAGTTGCTATCGCCCCGCCGTTGCTTTTTGCGACCCATTTCCATGAGAAGCATTCCAGACGTTTGTTTTCCGTTCCCGTTATGTTAGCAAAACCGGAAAGCAATTTTTTTACCGAAGGCCCCGTATCATTTATCAAATCTCCGAAGGTGAAGTCAAGTTTCGAGGTGAGGCAGGCATCGAACAGAACTATGGGCAGCTTTCCCCCGTTTCTCATTCCCATCATGTAAGGGTCGAGGTAGTAAATCCACGAATCGTTGTTGGGGGGATGCGTTCCCAGTCCGTAGGCGAACCCGTGCCCCGAATAATAAAAGAAACCGACCCCGCCGTTTATGGCACGATTTATGGCAGCAGGCCCGAAGGAACCGTCGGATGTCTTCAGCTCCGTTGCGTTGAATCCGCTCATTATGCCCCTGACCTTTTCAATCTCCTCCTCTCCTTCATATCCGTCCCATCCGGGAAATGTATCTCCGCCCGCCAGCAGCATGTTTCTGAACCACGGCTTTTCCTCGTTTTCATATTCCATTATCTTGTTGACAACATCTTTTACTTCTCTGCTGTTTTTGCACGCAAGCCGCCCGACGTAAACATCAGGGTACAAATCCATGGTATCATTTGTCCTGCTTCCGCCTTTTGAGCCGTAATATCTCTCTCCGAATATGCCGTTGTTGTTGCTATCCCATGAGGAAAACGAGCCATTGGCATCATATATATCGGCGTAGTAAAGGTCGGTCAGCACGGTTTCATTCCACCATCTGTGGTGCCATTCCTGTGAAAAGAGAGTAGCCCTGATGGGGACTATTGTTGCCGAACCCACCAGCATGACATACTTTATTCCCCACTGCTCTATACTATCTTTTATGAAGTATTTGATTTTCTCAGCATCATCTCTTCCCTGGACAGGGAAGTAGTTGCTGTTGTAAATGTCAT
>CAZQQE010000114.1:0-3966 GCA_964595325.1 uncultured Thermoplasmatales archaeon
TTTGCGGTTTATACAGCAAATTTGTTTGATATCCACAGTGAGTTATGGCTATATTTTTATATAATGATTGCTAATCTGTATCTACCATTTAGAAACTAAATTTCGGTATTTATTTAATAAAAAAACCAATTGATTAACCAGCAATAATAAATTCAAAAAATGGACCGGACGGGATTTTCAAATGGGGTGCGCCTTCACCTTTCCTACTTTTTCCTCTGCAGGGGTGAAGGGGGTGCAGCCCCTTCCTTTGAACCCGTGGCCTCCACCTTGCGAAGGTGGCGATCTTCCGACTGATCTACCGGCCCATGGGCTTGTATTGTATGCCAGATTTAATATTTTCCGTTATTCCGCCATCACGTGGGCTATGCCCTCCCCGTCCTCGAAGACCTTTATGACATACTGCATGCCGTCCTTTATCTCCTCTATGTGCGTTATCAGTATCACCTGACGGAACTGGTGGGAAAGCTCGCTCAGAGTGTTCAGCACGTTCGCCCTTCTCTCGTTATCCTGCGAGCCGAATATCTCGTCGAGCACTATGAAATTGAACTCGATATTGCCGGAGCGCTGTGATATGATTTGCGAGATTGCAAGGCGGAGGGACAAATTTGCCAAATCCTCCTCCCCGCCGGAGAAACGGCTTATTCCGAACTTCTCCCCGTTGTCATAGATGTATATGTCGTAGTTGTCATCTATCTCCATCTGGCTGTATTTTCCTGCGGTGAATACGGAAAAGAATTTTGAAGCATGATATGAAAGCATGGGCCCTATCTTTGAAATCAAATAACGCTTGAAATCGTTCAGAAGCCCTCTGTCGCGGTCACCCGCAAGCAGGTCAAGCTGCTGTATCTCCTTCTTTAGCCCCTTTATTTTCTCTCTCGCTTCCTTCTGTTCTTTTATGTCTCTCCGGAGTCGCTCCGCCTCCTCCGCCGCCCGACTTGCCTCCCCCTCGAGGCGCACTCTTTCCTCCCTCATTTTCTGCACTTCCTCCCTCTTTTTCTCATACTTCCCCTCTATCACCTCATATCGTTCCCTGTCAAATCCGAGCTGCTCGATTTCTCCGGCTATCGACTTTCTCCTTGCCTCCAGGGTCTCGATATCCTGCTTCAGCTGGAGTATGCTGCTCTCGATATCCGGCAGGCGTCCGATTTCATTCCTCAAAATAATTATTTCCTCCTTTACGGGTGTCAGTTCCTCGAATCTTTTCCTGCACTCATTGTATTCGGATTCGTCGAATGAAACAGTGCCCATCTGCTCTATTTTGCTTTTCACCTCCGCTATTTTTTCCGCCTTCTCCTTCCTGCTCTCGACGGCGTGATTCATTTTGCGCTCGAGCACGTTGATTTCGTCCATAAGTTTTTTTGTTTCGTCCATTTTTTTGGAGACAGCACCTTCTTCCACCTTCAGCCTGCCTATCTGCTCCTCAAGAGAATGTTCCTCGGCAGCCAG
Organism: uncultured Thermoplasmatales archaeon; assembly: GCA_964595325.1. Lineage (GTDB taxonomy): Archaea > Thermoplasmatota > E2 > UBA202 > DSCA01 > VBQP01. The sequence goes on from CAZQQE010000114.1 coordinate 1,447, forward strand.
CCCCTCAACCCTTTCTTTCTCAGCCGCCACCTTTTTTTCAAAACTTTCGAGAATAGAACCGTACATGTCCTTGAGGGGTCTGCCGCATGTGGGGCAGCCGCTGTCCGGCCCGCTTTCCTCTATCTTCTTCCGCTCCCTCTCCGCCTCCTCCATTTTTTCGTTCGATGCCTTTATCTGAAACTGTTTTATCTTTATCGAACTCTCGATTTTCCTTATCTCGTCCGCTATTTCCTTCTGCCGGGCTTCCAGCTCTTTCCCCATGGATTCGAGTTTTCCCTTCTCCCTCAGCCTATCCTCCAGCGATGAAATGACTTTATCAAGCTCCCCTATTTCCTCCTGAAGGGCGGAAATGCTGTCATTCATCTGCTTCATCAGAAGATACTTCTCTCTCAAACTTTCCATCCTCTCCTTTTCTTTTTTTACACGGGCGTACTCGTCTTCCAGGGGCTTTATCTGCCCGTATCTTGCCTTCTTTTCCTCGAGTTTGTTTTTTAGCCCTTCCTTCTCTGCCATCTGGCTTTGCTTCGACTTTATGCGCTCGCCCACCAGCCCCGCCTCCTTCTCCAGCTCGTTGTACCGTTCCATCTTTTTTCTTTCCTTGCCCCTCTCCGCCTCGAGTTTTTTCGCTTCCTCCTCGAGCAATAAAATCTTGCCCTCCATTTCTTTAAGCGTCGATACCGTTTCTTCCCTCTTCTTATCAACATCCGCCATCTCTTTCTCTAGCATGTCGATATCCTTCAGCGCTCCCGACAGAGCATCAACCACGCTTTCCTTCCGCCTTTTGTCTTCCCTCACCATCCTCACCGCATCCTCGATTGCATCTATCTTCAGCATCTTCAGCATGCTCTTCTTTCGCTCGCCGGCGGTCTTGCTCGAAAGTGCATTTATCTCCTTCTGCCGGGCAACCAGAGACGTGAAAAAAGCATCGTAATCCATCCCTATTTTTTTCTCCAGCATGAGGGTGGCGCCGGAGGCGGAGGAGGCTGCCACCAGCCCGTTGACCTTCACGTTTGCATCCGCCGAAAATGACGGGGACATTATTCTCGTGACCTCATATACATCACCGCCGAGTTCGAACGACAGCTTCACCCAGCATTCCTCGTTTGGCTCGGCACCCTGCCTTCTTATGCCTTCCTTGTTCGTCCTGCTGCTGGTAACCTTGTTGCCGTAGATTGCCCACCCTATTGCCTCTATAATCGTGGACTTGCCGGAGCCGTTGTTGCCTATAATCGCCATTATGCCGTCGGGAAATGATATCTCCTCGTGCTGAAATTTGCGGTAGTTGTGCAGAACGATGGAATTGAGCTTCATTCTCCCCCCTCCCCCGCCTCCGACAGATATTTGAGAGCCATTTTTTCTATCGCTCCCCTGTCGCCCTCTATTGGAATGCTTGATATATATTCCCTCCACTCGTCAATGAGAGGGCCTATGCCCCCCTCCCCCGCCACCCTCTGCTCCATCTCCTTCGATTCGTAGGAAAGCTCGAAGTGGGTTACATCCGCCGTCATTTTCCTTATCAGAGGGAAGTCGATTCCCTTGTAAACATTCATGGATATTTTTCTGAGCATGAGCCTCAAGACCTTGCCGTCGGTGCCCACGTCCTCAAGGCGTTTGACGATTTCCCCGGTAACCGTGTCGGAGTTCATTGAAGAGCAGTCGATGGCGCCCATATCAACCATGGGGCGGGTTTTCAACGGAATAAAATTTACCTTGCCGTCGGAAGTATCGAGTTCGAGAAATCCCTTGTCATAGCCTGCTTCCTTGAATGAGAGATGCTCGGTCGAACCCGAATAGTAGGTATTGTCCGCAACCTCCGTCATTTTGTGATAATGACCGAGCGCAATGTAGTCGAAATCCGGCGAAAGATAACCGCTCGGTATGACCTGCTCGTTGAAATCTCCCGTGCGAAACTCCTTTATGCCCGTCACCCCGACATGCATCGTGAGGAGGTTGAATGCCCCGTCCTCTGCCTTCAGGCTTTCTATGTTGTTCTTCAGAGCATCGCCTGTGCTGCAGTGGGGGATTGCATGAACGACGACATCCCCGAAGTTAAATTTCTCGTATTTGCCCTTGTAAACAGGGTATATGCCCTCAAGATGCTCGAAAATGCGGAACACGCTGCCCGTCTCCCTCAACTTCGGAGTTTCGTGATTGCCGGAGATGATTACAACGGGTATACCTTCATTCGACAGACGGATGAGCTGCTGAAGAGCAAAAGATATTGCCCTGTTGGTCGGGCGTATGGTGTCGAACAAATCGCCCGCATGGATTATCAAATCGGGCTTTTTCTCGATGGCGTAGTCTACAAACTGTTTGAAAGCATCATAGACATCCATCTCCCGCTGGTTCAGCCCGTTATCGTCGACTTTATGATAGGCGGAATAGCCTATATGAGTGTCAGCCACGTGGAGAATCTTCATCCTACAATGAAATGCCCAACCGATTATAGAGTTTTTGACAGCAGGTTTTTATTGCCCAAAGCATTGCATTTCATGGAGTACAGAAATCCGAAACTCACGG
>CAZQQE010000115.1:0-3954 GCA_964595325.1 uncultured Thermoplasmatales archaeon
AGCATAAGGGACTCTGGATCCCTTGACACCAGTTCAAATCTGGTCGGGGCTGTAATTTATTTATGAGACTGAGACCGGATGAGAACTGGGAACCACGAACAAATTTAATCTTGAAATTTGCGAGCATGACCGATGAGCGAGGCGAGGCGGTCTATGGTTCAAATCTGGTCGGGGCTGTAAGTTTTTAATATTTACAGGAACATCGTATGAAGTGAAATATTGAAGGCATAAAAAACGAGGGGCAAAGCAATAGAAGATGCATAATCTCTTTAACTTTGTATGGCTCCGGATAAACAAAAGTTGCTGAGTTAAGGAGAAACCTCAAAGGTAAAGGGTTACAAAATTTCGACATCCATATATATAATCAGGGGATTTATATCTGGGTGGATGGGATGTCTGCAAAATTGACAAAATCGGATATAAAGAAGACAATAGCGATGGCGGTTGCCGGTGCCTTCGGCTTTATCATAGCCCTTCTCTGGAAGGATGTTGTGATAGGTCTGATGAAGCTGGGAGGGTTGTGGGAGGACGGCGGATATGAAAACTGGAGTGCAGCGGGAATAGGTATAGTGGTTGTGATTATCATAACCATAATATGCGTATTCGGCATAATATTTATATCCAAATGGGGCGGGGTAGAAGAGTAGAGAGGCAAAAAATCTTTTCCCTTTTTATTTATCTTTTGGCTTTTAGAATAGAAAACCTGTAAATACGATGTATGCGTTTTTTATTCGGGATATGGAAAAAGTTGATGTTGCAATTGTTGGCGGCGGGATTGCCGGATTGACAGTTGCAAAATTTTTATCACAGGAGGGCATAGACTTTATTCTATTCGAAGAGCATGATGGTTTTTTTAAAAAGGCATGCGGTGAGGGCATATATTTGGAACTTGGCAAATATGATTTTTCAGACCTTTATGAAAGCAAAAAAGGCATTGAAAGAGTTATTGATAGCACGCTCATATCAACAAAATACGGGGAATTTGAATTACACATACCTGTTGCAATGAGCGACAAAAAAGTTGTGGAAGAGGAGATTGCCCGGCAAACCATAAGGAACGGAGGAAGAATAGAGATGAATTCCAAGGTAAACGACATAGTTGAATATGGAAACGAATTGATGATTGAACCGCAAAAGGTTGTCAGCAAAATAGTCGTGGGGGCGGACGGTGTGAATTCGGTTGTCAGAAAGTACATGGGCATCCAAAGGCCGCACGTTGGAGTAGCCGCCACCGGAATTCTTTCAAGACTAGACAAACCACCTGACCATCTTTATGTAGAATTTAAGAGAAGTGTCATCAGACACGGCTATTCGTGGTTTTTCCCCAAAAAAGAGGAGTGGAATATTGGCATAGGAACTTTTACCCCTGAATACTTCAAACAATCCTTTCAGAAATTTAAAAACAGATTTTCCGAAGCACGGAAGTGGAGGTTTTCCCCCATCCCGGTATCAAAGCCCCTGAAGTCCTATGGAAAAAACGTCATTCTCGTGGGAGATGCCGCCTCTCAAATATTTCCTGCCACGGGCAACGGAATTTTAAGCTCGATGGTATGTGCAAAGATAGCAGCTGATGAAATAGCAAAGATGGCAAAAAGTGATTTCAGAGAAATAGACCTTTCCAAATATGAAAGAGCATGGAAAAAGGTGTTATCGAGAATGTTCACAAGTTCTTACAACTACTACAGGCTGACATACATAGCGGACATATCGGAATTTATTTTCCATGAGCTATTCAAAATAGGCTGCAAATTATATTGGTAAGCATTTTATATTCATATCATATTGCCGTCCGTGCACAATCTCCTTTTTCAACTCGTGCTCCCGTTCTTTTTGTCTGCCATAGTTGTCATCATAATAACTGTGATAGCCGAACGTTACGGGACAAAGACCGGGGGCATACTCGGCACACTTCCATCCACAATGGTTGTAGCCCTCATCCTTATTGCCCTGAACAATGGCATTGATACTGCATCCCGTGCAGTGACAGTTATCCCGGCAGAGATGGGAATAAACATTCTGTTTCTTTTCGTTTTCGTGATGTTATCCCGGCATACCATGTATGTTGCTGTTCCGGCATCACTGGCACTGTGGACCGCATTGACAACCATTCTTTTTTTTATGAATATAAAAAACATTTTTCTTTCATTGGCAATATATATATTTTTTATGATTCCATCCTTTCTTTCTCTTGAATTTTTCAGAAAAACACCATCGAGTGGCAGGGCTGTTATCCACTACACTCCTGCGAAAATATTGTTGCGGGGGCTACTTGCCGGTGTGGTGGTAACACTTGCGGTTTTTCTCGCAAATTTGAACGCATCACTCAGCGGAATTTTTTCCGTATTTCCTGTAATATTCCTTTCGACAATGATAATATTTGTGGTGGAACACGGCCATGATTTTGCGGGAGCAATGGCCAAATCAATGATATTCGGCACTCCGACGGTTATTGGCTATTCAATCTCCATATACTTCTTCTATCCCGCTCTCAAAATCTTCTGGGGGACCATTGCGGCCTATGCCGTATCGATTGTCATAACTCTTTTACTTTTAAGAGTCAGGAACAGAATGACATAACTTATTTTCTCAGTTCATCGAGTATTTCCTTTGCCCTGTCCATCCTTATTTTCCCCTCGGACACCATTACCCCAGCCACTTTGTCTATTTCGTCGCCTGCCGCCCCTGCCATAACCGCTATATTCTTTGCATGGAGGCGCATATGACCTTCCTGAATACCTTTTGTCGAGAGAGCATGCATTGCCGCAAAGTTCTGTGCCAGACCGACGGATGCTATAACTTCCGCCAGTTCTCTCGATGATTTCACACCGAGTATTTTCAGTGATATTTTTGCAATCGGATGAATCTTTGTTATTCCGCCTATCGTGCCTGCTGCCATCGGCAACTTTATTTTTCCCACGAGGTCTCCATCATCATTTTTTGTCCACGATGTGATGGGGCCGTAGCCGTCCATTGCGGCATATGCGTGGGCGCCTGCCTCTATGGCTCGCCAATCATTTCCGGTCGCTATTGCCACCGCATCTATCCCGTTCATAGCACCCTTATTGTGAGTTGCCGCCCTGTATGGGTCAAGAGATGCGAACTCGTATGCATGTATCATATCGTCCACAACCTTTGCCCCCCCTATTGCATCTTTGTCAAAGATGGCGGTTGCTTCTGCTGTGCGGTGGTCGGCAAGATTGGAGATGATACGGAGCAGCGTCCTTCCCCCCGATATCTTCTCTATGAGAGGGGCACATGCCTCGGCCATGGTATTGACGGCATTGGCACCCATTGCATCCCTGACATCCACCAACAGATGAACGCACAGCATGCTATCACTCAGCCTTCTAACTTCCATATCCTTTGCGCCGCCGCCCAGGCCGACGAGAATTTTATCCTGAGCGTTTGCCAGTTCCATCACTTCCTCCTTATGCTCTTCCAGCTTTTCCACCGCATCTTTATCCGGGTCAAGAACCTGTATCTGACCTATCATTACTGGCTCGGTTGCATGCGCCTTAAAGCCGCCTTTGACTCTTGCCATCCTTGCAGCATTGGAAGCAGCCGCAACCACCGATGTTTCCTCCACTGCCATCGGGATAAGATAATCCTTCCCGTTGATGCGAAAATTGGTTGCTATGCCGAGGGGCATCTGCATCGAGCCGATAACGTTCTCTATCATCCGGTCGGCTGTTTCCGCATTCAGACCGTCCATTGAACGAAGTATTGCCTCCTCTTCATCGCTCAATCCTGCGAATTCTTTAACTTTTCTTATCCTCTCCTCGACCGGCAATTTATAAAATCCGGGTATGCGCGAAGTTTTTTCCATGAACGGAAAGAAGAATTTTTTATAAATACATATCGGAAAGAGCTTTTTCTTGAAAAGAAAAACCTCGGAAAACGAATTTAACTCTTTTTTAAGTTTCTTTCCGATGAAACGCTTCCTTTCCCAGAGAA
>CAZQQE010000116.1:0-3832 GCA_964595325.1 uncultured Thermoplasmatales archaeon
ATAATATCACTTGAAAACTTAAATCCGGAATCTATTATTAATAGTTATGGTTTTTCGGAATTATTATGGCTCCTGCGTATAAGCAAGGTTTAAATTTTGGTTCGAGATAATTCTGCAGGTTTCATGATATACAAAGCAAAATTCGGGAAGGCGGAAAAAGGATGGGTGATAGTTGTACACGGACTTGGTGAGCACGCCGGCAGATACGGACGGCTCATCAAAATGCTGAATGACGAAGGTTTTGCCGTATATGCATTTGACTGGCCCGGGCACGGAAAAAGCGACGGAAAGAGGGGGCATGCAAAAATGGAAGATGGAATACGGACAATAGACGAAATAATAGATGAAATTGGTGCCAGACCTTTCATTTTCGGACACAGCCTTGGAGGACTGACTGCCATAAGATATGCCGAAATGAAACCAGATGCAATCAGGGGAATAGTTACCTCTGCTCCTGCGCTTGCAAATCGTAAAGGAGTGTCGAAATTCTCGGTAGGACTTGCCAAATTCCTTGGGATGATTTTGCCATCTGTGACGATGAACAATACGATAATACCGAGCACCCTTTCGAGAAACAGTGAGGAAGTCGAGAGATACATCAACGACCCGCTTGTTCATGACCGAATTTCACTGGCGCTTGCAAGAGACCTTTTCATCCACATTGAGAAAGCCCATGAGAATGCCGAAGATATAACCGCCCCCATCCTCATATTGAACGGAACGGCAGATGTGCTGGCACCGATAGAGGGCGCACGAAAATTCATGCAGGAGCTGAAGGTTGAGGACAAAACGCTGAAGGAATTTGACGGTGCATATCACGAAATATTTGAGGATCCGGAGTGGGCCGGTAAATTTTATGAAACGATAGCCGGATGGATAAAGGCCCGTGCGAAACAATAGTTACTTCCTCCCTGCACTTCTGGTAGCAACGACATTGATGCCAAGACCCAGCACATTCTTTATTATGACATCACCTGCGCTTACAGGGGCTTCGACCTCGATGTCTCTCAGAGCTGCTACGACCTCTCCCATCAACTCTTTCGGAACGGCTTTTTCCGTCTTTACGGAAACGACGGGAAAGATGCAATTCCTGCATTTCACGACACTCATAACGATTCTTGAAGGTGCCATAACTTCCTGCCGGGCATATTTCTCGCCGTTCGGGCATTCATTCCCTTTTATGTAAACAATTCTATTACCCTCCATCGTCACCGTGATTCTGCATCCGAGAGGGCACATGATACACGTTATCTCTCTATCAATCCTTCCGTTCATGTTTTAGCCTCAACATCTATCGTCAGCCCCTCGGCTCCTGCCAGCTCCTCCTTTTTTAGCATAACCGTCAGCATTTCCCCTGGTGTCACCGCTACCGCCTTCCTTTTCTTCCCTATTTCAGGAAAAGATATGACGGCATTTTTCATGGGCTTTTTGACTCTGGCATAAATTCTCACATCGTTCTCACCGCTTATATAATGCGGAAACACCAGCCTTACGTTGCTGCCCCTCCTCACCTCCTTCCAGACAAACGGCATCTTTCCACCGTTTGAAATATAAACGTGGGCGCCCCTCGCCGCCTGCTCCCCCTGCTCCGCCGCATAGTCAACATAATCGTTTATGGCAAGGGCGTTTCCGGCAGCAAACACCCCTGGCAGAGATGTCTCCATATACTCGTTCACGACAGGCCCCCCAGTGGCCGGGTCGACAACAACGCCTGCATCCCTCAGCTTTTTTGTGTTTGGAAGAAGCCCCGCAGCAAGAGCAACGGTATCGCACTCAATCTCTCTCTCGGAATTTTTGACCGGCCGGAATTTCTCGTCCAGTCTCGCCACGATGACTCTCTCGACCCTTTTTCTGCCCCTCACTTCCTTAACCATGTGCCCCGTAAGGAGAGGAATGCCAAAATCGTCAAGGCACTGAACCACATTTCTTCTCAATCCCTCAACGCCGTTTTTCTTCCCCATGGACAGATATTCTTCCAGCTTTTTTGAGTCACCGCCGTCAAAGGCGAGCATCAACTCCCCGGGCCATGTAACAGGAATATCCATTTCCTCCGCCCATTTGCGCCACATTCTGTTCCCCTCAACGCAAAATTTCGCCCTTAAAGGATGAACGGTGGCGTCTTCCTCATGCCCCGGATGTATTATGCTTGTGTTTGCCTTCGTCACGCCCCAGCCGACATCCGCCTCCCTTTCAATGAGATGGATATTGAGACCGTCGTACCTGCTCAAAGTTCTTGCAATGGCGCAACCTGTTATGCCCCCGCCGATAATAGCAACGTTCTTTTTCATTCGACCATCTTTGATTCCAGTGCTTTTTTTACTGCATTCTTCCACCCGTGGATAAGGGATTCTCTCCTCTGCTCGTCCATCACGGGTTCGTATGTCCTGCCGACTTTCCACATGCTTTTTATATCATCCTTTTTCCATAAATCGATTGCCATTCCGGCCATGAAGGCAGCACCCAGCGCCGTCGTTTCGAGCATGGCAGGCCTCAAAACACGGCGGTTAGAAATATCGGATTGGAACTGCATCAAAAATTCGTTTGCGGAAGCGCCCCCGTCGGCCCTTATCTCCTCCACCTTTATCCCGGAATCTTTTTCCATGACTTCAAGCACATCGTTCGACAGATATGCCACCGACTCAAGCGCCGCCCTCGCCAGATGAGCGACTCCCGTCCTGTCTGTCATGCCCGCCAATGTGCCTCTCGCATGCTGGTCCCAGTAGGGTGCACCCAGACCCGCAAATGCAGGCACCAGATAAACGCCCTCGTTATCTCCCAAGGAGAAAGCCATGGATTCCATCTCTTCCATGCTTTTGACAACCTTCAGCCTATCCTTCAACCACTGTATCGCCGAGCCGGTTGAAAAAATGCTTCCTTCAAGAGCATAATTAACTTTCCCGTTAACGGAGTATGCAACGGTCGTCAGCAGCCTGTCCGAACGAAATGCTCTGCTTCCCGTATTCATCAAAATGAAGTTGCCAGTGCCGTAAGTATTCTTCACCATCCCTTTCTCGAAGCAAGTTTGACCGAATAATGCAGCCTGCTGGTCGCCCATGCAGCCGGAAATCAGCGTTCCATCCGAGAAAGGACTGCACGAAGTTGTGCCGTATTCATCCCCTGATTGCCTTACTTCCGGCAGTATTGAGTGGGGGATGCCAAATAGTTCAAGCAATTCATCATCCCATTCCATTTTTTTTATGTCAAAAAGCATGGTACGGGATGCATTTGTGACATCGGTGGCATGAACTCTGCCCCCGGTCAAACGGTAAATGAGGTACGAGTCGACTGTCCCGAATAGAATTTCTCCCCGCTCCGCCCTTTTTCTCAACCCTGCGATATTGTCAAGCATCCACTTAATTTTTGATGCCGAAAAGTATGAATCTGCAACAAGTCCGCTTCTATCCTTTATCAATGCCCTTTCCTCGTCCGATAAGGCATCTATTATTTCAGCCGTTCTTCTGTCCTGCCACACAATCGCATTATGCACGGGCATGCCGCTTTTATCCCACAGTATTGTGGTTTCCCTCTGATTGGAAATTCCTATTGTCCTGATTTGCTCCGGGCTTATTCCTGCCGTATCCATTGCCTGCTTTGCAGCTTTCATTTGTGCGTTCCATATCTCCTCCGGGCTCTGCTCGACCCATCCCGGCTTAGGGAAATACCGGGCAAACTGGCATCTGCCGCTTCCCGCAATCGAACCCGAGTGATTTACAAGAAAAGCTTTGGCGCTGGAAGTGCCCTCATCAAGTGCAAGAATGTAATGTTCGGAGTTCTTTCTTCCCATCAAGAGTCATAACTTAATGCCCCGAAGGTTAAAATTTTTTACCATGCA
>CAZQQE010000117.1:0-3699 GCA_964595325.1 uncultured Thermoplasmatales archaeon
AATGCATCCAGCAATAGTTTTATATTTTGTAAGCGTTAAACCCATCAATGAAGATAGTTCCAGATACATCGGTAATAGTCGATGGAAGGATAACGGGCCTTATCAGGGCAGGCGAACTCGAGAATGCCGACGTGATTATACCGGAGGCGGTCATAGCCGAGCTCGAGCATCAGGCAAACGAAGGGCTTGAAAGCGGTATAAGCGGACTGGATGAGATAGTTCAGCTTCAGACATTTCATCAGGAAGGAAAGATAAACCTTCACTTTACGGGTGAGCGGCCATCACCGGAGGAAGCATTCCGCCCGGGAGAGATAGATGCGGCGGTGAGAAAAATAGCGGAGGAAAGCCGTGCGGTTCTTTTTACCTCGGACCGCCTGCAGGCTCATGTCGCAGAAGCAAAGGGGCTCAAGACATACTACATCCGCCCGGAGCAGGCTGCCACGGAACTCAACATCCAGCATTACTTCGACGAGGGCGTTATGAGCGTCCACCTGAGAGAAGGATGCATACCGTATGCCAAAAAAGGCAAGCCCGGCAGTTTCGAGATTGTAAAAGTCGGGAAAAGAAGACTGCAGGAAAAGGATATGGAGAAGATGAGCAGGGAGATAATAGAAGCTGCCAGAAGGGACAGGGACGGATTCATAGAAATAGAAAGGAAGGGTGTCACCGTCATTCAGCTCGGTTCGATGAGGATTGTCACAGCCCGCCCTCCGTTTTCCGACCGATTCGAGATAACGGCAACGCGCCCCATCATAAAGCTATCGATAGACGACTATGAGCTCGACGGGAAAACGAGAGAACGGCTTATGGATTACCGCAGGGGAGTCATTGTCTCCGGTCCCCCGGGTTCGGGCAAGTCGACGTTTGCGCAGGCGGTGGCGGAATATCTGAAGGATAAAGGAGCGGTTATAAAAACGATGGAAAATCCGAGGGATTTGCAGGTTGGAGATGAAATCACGCAGTACGCTCCTCTCGAGAACAGCATGGAACTGACATCTGACATAATCCTTCTTGTCCGCCCCGATTTTGTTGTTTACGACGAGGTGAGAAAAAGCGAGGACTTCCGCATATTCGCCGACATGCGCCTTGCGGGAATAGGCCTCATAGGTGTCACGCATGCAAACCGCGCCATAGATGCCGTCCAGCGTTTGATAGGCAGGGTTGAGCTGGGAATGATTCCTCAGGTTGCGGATACAATCATACACATCAAGGGAGGAAAAATCGAGCAGATACTTGAGATGGAATTCACCGTCAGATTGCCGTCGGGAATGGAGGATGCCGACCTCGCCCGCCCCGTGATACTGGTGAAGGACTTCCACACCGGGAAAGAATTGTACGAGATATACTCATACGGGGAGCAAGTGGTGGTGATGGCCATCGAGGGTGAAAAGGCAAAAAACTCGCTGGAAAAACTTGCCGAGATGCAAATCCGTTCCATAATAGAGAGATATGTTGACGGCAAAGTGGATGTAGAGATGAAATCGGGTAACTCCGCCGTGGTTTACGTCGAGGAGAGGAACATTCCCAGAATAATAGGCAAAGCAGGCAAGACCATATCGAGAATCGAGGAGGAGGTGGGCATAAAATTGAACGTGCAGCCCCTTGTTTCGTCGTCCGAAGTTGTCCCGTCCGTGATGAAGAGGAAAAATTACATTGTACTGCAGGCGGGCGGCGCATACGGCGGCAGGGAAATGGATGTGATCGCCGACGGGCAGGTCATACTTTCCGGTGCTCTTTCCCCGCAAGGAAGCATAAAGATAAACAGGAACAGCAGACACGGCAGAGACATAGTGAATGCCATCGCTTCGAACAGCAGGCTGGTCATGAGGTTAAGGTGATAGGATGCCGGACGTGGTGACATGCGTATTGCTTTATGAGGACAAACTACTACTGTTAAAAAGAAGTAATAAGGTCGGCACACACAAACGGAAGTGGGCATGCGTCTCGGGTTACGTCGAGGAAGGCGATGTCATATCCGAAAGAGCCATGAAGGAGGTGGAGGAGGAGACGGGGCTGTCCCCCAACAGCATAAAACTGGAGAGAGAAGGCGTACCTGTAAAATTTTTTGATGAGGCAGAGGGAAAAACATGGATTGTTCATCCTTTTCTTTTCCGTTCAAATACCGGTGACGTAAAAATAGACTGGGAGCATACTGAATACAGATGGATAAAACCTTCTGATATCGAGCGGTATGATATAGTTCCGAAATTAAAGGAAGTCGTGGAATCGCTTATTCCTCACCAATAACTTTTATCTCCGCTACCTGTTTTTCCCATAACTTGGAAGACGTGATATCTCCCTGCCCATCCACATAAACAATGCGTAGTGGCCCGCCATCAAAATTATAATTTCCGTTTTCGGCATACGCCAGAATCATCGTCACGCCACCTGTACCCGTTTCATTTCCGGTGGCATCGTAAATAGTCACGTTGCCGTTAATCTCATCAATCGTATAATTTACGGAATAGTTGTCACTGGCAACAGCCTGAATTTTATAATCGCCTGTAACGCCGATTTCATCCAGAAGCTTCGTCATCCTCACGCCCGTGTAATTTCCCACGCCTTTGATGGAATCGTGAGATGTTTTGTACCCCCCTCTCCCGGAAAAATCATCGATTTTTTCCAGCTGGGAAAGAGTGTATGTATAATTCTTGTTTCCGTAAGAGACGGTCAGTATCGGGGTTCCGTTCTCTTCCTTCCCGTTTTTCGGCAAATTGTAATATGCAAATACACCTATTGCGATTACAATCACGGCGATAAGCACCCCTGCAATAATTTTATCTTTTCCGCTGTCTGCCATAAATGGATATTTTCATCCAGTATATAACGTTTTTATCGTTACAACCGTCAATCTTTAAATAATCGCTTAAGTTTATTCTGTTATGAAGGAAAAAGAGGATATGGATAAATTTTTGTATACAATATCCCACGACCTTCATGAACCTTTGCGCTCCGTAAGGGCTTTCGGAACCTTTTTGGCTGAAGAATACGGAGACAAACTTGGGGACAGGGGGAATGCATACCTGCAGAAAATGCTCTCCGCAGCGGAAAGAATGAGCAATATGATCGACGGGCTGCTGGAGCTGTCAAGAATTGGACGAGACGTTAGCCGGCATGAAGTTGATTTGAATGAAATAACCATGGAAGTATGCGCAGAAATGGATGATTTTATAAAAGAAAGAAATGGAAGCGTGAAAAGTGCCCTACTGCCGATTGTAGAAGCAAATCGCGGAGAAATGAAGGTGCTTTTCATGAATCTCATAAAAAATGCGATAAAATTCAATGTCAGCAAAACTCCTTCCGTGAAAATAAAATTCAGGAAGGATGAAGACGACTACACTTTAATATTCGAAGACAATGCCATACCAATTTCTCCGAAAGATTACGAACGCATATTCAACGTTTTTGAGCGCCTTCATAACAGAGAGGAATACCCGGGTTCAGGTGTCGGTCTTGCAATCTGCAAAAAAATTGTGGAATGCCACGGAGGAAAGATATGGATTGAAGAAGGCAAAAAGGGCAATATTTTCTGTTTCACCCTGCCCCACAGATAGCATTGTTCTGTGAGAACAATTTTGTCAACCGTTTACAATATATATGACTTCGAATATTATAAATACCGGAAGACAATATTGGATACATGGGGAGGAAAAAGTATTCCATGTACGAGGAGGTAGGCGACCTCCTGAAACTCATAGT
>CAZQQE010000118.1:0-3695 GCA_964595325.1 uncultured Thermoplasmatales archaeon
AAAATATATCTGTTCTTGATATAAACGGATTCCGATAGTTTTAATAATAATTTCCCGCTAAGGCTTTATGAAGGGAATAGCACTGGCGGTAATTTTTTTGATTGCCGCCTCCGTTCTATCTGGTTGCGTTAGCACAAAAGAAAATACCAGTAACGGAATACTGGAAGTGAAGGTGGGGGATGTGCCGTCAAAAAATTTCTCTTTTGTGAACATCACATTTTCCCAGATAAAGGTTCACAGAAGCGGAAACGATTCCGGTTGGACAAACGTATCATTTGAGGAAAGAACAGTGGATTTGCTTGCTCTCCATAAAGACAACATAACGGAACTCATAGGCGTAGCCAATATAACCGAAGGCGATTACGACAAAATATGGATTGTCATAAGCAAGGCAACAGGCGTTTTGAGCGAAACGAAGGAGAATGTAACCTTTGATGTCCCATCAGGCGATTTGAAAATACAGCAGTTGATTGACGTAAAAGCAGGCAAAACAACCGTTGTTACAGTAGACATAAATGCGGAAAAATCTATACTTGCCATCGGTCATGTCTACAAACTCCTGCCCGTACTAAGTTTCGTGGAAGTGAAACATCCGGACGGCAGCAAAACAAAAAACATCCGTCCCCGAGTGGAAATACCAATCCCATAGTAGGTTAATGCCCCTCGCCATAACATTAATATTGCGTTCTAGCATTACCGCTTGGATTACCATGTATGAAATACGTTTCCACGGAAGAGGCGGACAGGGCGGGCGCATGGCGGCAGAGGCATATGCCCTTGCAGCCTTTCTGGAAGGGAATTACGCTGTGTCATTTCCGTTTTTTGGCGCAGAGAGAAGAGGAGCCCCTGTAAAGGCGTTCACCCGTGTCGATAAAGAGAAGATAAGAATAAAGACGCAGATATACGAGCCGGATTATGTTGTCGTGCTTGATGAAACTTTGCTTGAGACCGTCGATGTGCTCGAGGGTTTGAAGGACGACGGCATCGTCATAATCAACACGCAGAAGAAGCCCGAAGAAATCGAGCTTTCGAGGGAGGTGAAATGTGCCACCGTTGACGCGACGTCCATAGCGCTTGACATTCTCGGTCGGGCAATCACAAACACAGCCATTCTCGGAGCCATAGCAAAAGCAACCGGTCAGGTCTCCATCGAATCAATAGAAAAAGCCATCATGGACAAGTTCGGAACCAAGATGGGGCAGGCGGCGGGCGAGAAAAATGCGAAGGCGGCAAGAACTGCCTACGAAAAAACCGTTATGGGAATGTGCAAAGGAGGAAAGGCATTTGTGCCCCAGAAAGAATGGCTGCCTACGGCGCAGGAACTTCCGCCCGGCGGGTCGATTGCAACGATGCAGACGGATGCAGGTCTTGTCGGCATCGGCTCCTTCATCGAGAACAAGACGGGAGGGTGGAGGACTTTCATGCCTATCGTCGATAAAGAGAAGTGCATAGGGTGCAAGATATGCTGGTTTTACTGCCCCGAGGGATGCATTTCAATGGTTGATAACAAGGCTGTCGTGGATTACGATTACTGCAAGGGTTGCGGAATTTGTGCAAATGAATGCCCGACCCATGCGATAACAATGGAGAGGGAAAGGAGGTGAAAAAATGCTGCAAAAATTAGAAGGAAAAAAGATGGTTATAACGGGCGACCATGCTGCCGCTTACGGAGCGCTGCTGTGTGATGTTGATGTCGTTGCCGCATATCCGATTACACCGCAGACTTACATAGTCGAGGATTTCTCGACATTCGTGAATGACGGCGTGACGGATGCCGAGTTCATAAAAGTGGAGTCGGAGCATTCTGCCATGTCGGCGACCATAGCGGCCGCCGCCGCCGGCGCAAGAACTTTTACGGCAACATCATCGCAGGGTCTCGCCCTGATGCATGAAATGCTTTTCGTGGCTGCGGCGCTTCGCATGCCCATAGTCATGCCGGTCGTGAACAGAACGCTTGCCGCTCCAATAGGAATATGGTGCGAGTACAACGATACGATGCCGGAGCGTGACACGGGCTGGATGCAGATGTACTGCGAGAACAATCAGGAAGTGTTAGATATGATAATACAGTCTTACAAAATAGCGGAGAACAAGGATGTGCTTCTTCCGATCATGCCGGCGCTTGATGCATTCATTCTTTCTCATACCGTCGAGCCCGTGGATGCTCTTTCAAGCGACGAGGTCATGTCGTTCCTCCCGCCGTATGAGCCCGAGGCTGTGCTGGATACCGAAAAGCCCATGACCATAGGTTCATTTGCACCTCCGGAATACATTCAGGAAGTTCGTTACCAGAACGAGCAGGCGATGCAGAATGCAAAGCGTGTGATAAAAGAGGTGAATGACGAATTCGCTGCAAAATTCGGAAGGGATTACCACGGACTTGTGGAAGAGTACAGATGCGATGATGCCGAGGCTGTTGTCATAACTCTCGGCACAGTCACCGGAACGGCACGTGAGGTTGTTGACGAGATGAGGAACGAAGGTAAAAAAGTAGGTCTGGTGAAGTTGAGGTTCTTCCGTCCTTTCCCGATAGACGAGTTGAGAAAGATTGCAGACCGTGTGAATGCCATCGGGGTGTACGACCGTTCCATATCTTTCGGCTCCGGCGGGCCCACATTCATAGAGGTGAGGAGTGCTCTGTACGGCTATGACCTGCCGGTAATGAACTTCCTTGCAGGACTGGGAGGCAGAGATGTTGTAAAAGCAGATGTGAGAAAAATGTTCGAGAAGACGCTCAAGGCGGCAAAAGAAGGGAAGGTTGAGAAGGAAGTTGTCTGGATAGGCACAAGGGGGGTGGAAGAATGAACATAAAGGATTTGCCCGAGAAAAATTTATTCACGCAGGGGCATACAGCCTGTCCGGGATGTGCTGCTCCGATAATAGTGAGAAACATGATGCGCATACTTGGCGAAGATACCATAGTCTATGCTCCTGCAAACTGCCTTCTCGTTTTCGGAGGCACATACCCGTACATAGCATGGAAGGTTCCTTACCTTCATGAGGCATTCGAGAACACGGGCGCATGTATTTCGGGCGTAAAGCGTGCTCTGAAGAAGAAGGGAAAGAAATCAACGGTTATAGGGTTTGCAGGTGACGGCGGCACTTACGACATAGGCATACAGGCGCTGTCCGGTGCTGCCGAGAGAAACGAGGATGTCATCTATGTCTGCTACGACAACGAGGCGTACATGAACACGGGCATACAGAGAAGCGGCTCGACGCCGTTCGGGGCAGCGACGACGACGACGCCCGCCGGCAAAAAGATTCTTGGTAAAACCCACCACAAGAAGAACATGGCTGAGATAATGAGGGCTCATGAGATACCTTACATGGCGACGATGAGCATTTCTTATCCGAAAGACTTCCTCAGAAAAGTCGAGAAGGCAAAGGACATAGAAGGATTCAGATACCTGCACGTGCTTTCTCCGTGCCCAACTGGCTGGAGGCATGACCCCTCGAAAACCATCGAGATAGGCAAGAAGGCAGTCGAGAGCGGGATGTGGACGTTGTACGAGGCGGAATACGGTGAAATCACGGATATATACAAGCCGCCACATAAGATACCGGTGGCAGATTACCTGAAAGGGCAGGGTCGCTTCCGTCATTTCACCGATGAAATGCTGGACGAACTGCAGGAATGGGTTGACAGAAAGTGGAAGCACATGTACGGAGAACTGCCGGAAGAAAAGTAATCT
>CAZQQE010000119.1:0-3591 GCA_964595325.1 uncultured Thermoplasmatales archaeon
CTTCCCTGTCCAGGGAAGAGATGATGCTGAGAAGGTTAAATATTTCATAAAAGACGGCATTGAGCAGTGGGGAATAAAGTATGTCATGCTTGTCGGTGGAAGGCATGGCGGTGTCGGTGCGGAGAAGTGGTGGTGTCCGGTGAGATATAGCAATCTGGACGACGGTTCGGATGAGGAACAATTCCTGACCGACCTCTATTTCTCGGACATTTACAAGTACGATAACGGAAATGAAACGTTCGATGACTGGGACAGCAACGGAAACGGAGTTTTTGCGGAGTGGAAGATGGCGAGCAAAGACATACTGGACATGTACCCTGACGTATACGTCGGAAGGCTTGCATGCAGAAACAGCTTCGAAGTAAAGAAGATGGTCGAGAAAATAATAACTTATGAGACCACCACCCGCGGGCAGAGCTGGTTCAAGAGATTTGTAGGCATAGCGGGCGATACCTACCCTGATAAAGATGACCCTTATTACGAAGGAGAACTTGCAACCAAGGCAGCATTCAATTACCTTGACGGTTTCGAGGCGGATTATGTATGGACATCGAACGGCAAACTTTCAAGCGAGGATGATATCATAAACGCCATAAATCAAGGAGCCGGCTTCGTCCATTTCTCCGGACACGGCAATCCCATGAGCTGGGCAACACATCCCCCGCATAACGGAAGTGTGTGGATTGGCATAGATGTGACAAAATTCCCGAAGCTGTCAAATGACGGCATGTACCCCGTATGCATAGTCGGCGGCTGCCACAACAGCCAGTTCAATGTGAGCGTTCTCAATCTTCTGAAAATTAAAAATTTGAAGACCATATATTATCATTCGACATGGTCGCCGGAAAGCTGGGGGTGGTGGATGACCCGTAAAATAGGGGGCGGAAGCATTGCCACGATTGCCAATACAGGCTACGGATATGGCGAGCCCGGAAAAGATTGTCTGGAGGTACGCGGGAGATACATGGAACTGCAGTTTTTCAAAAGTTACGGAGAGGGAAAGGATATGCTAGGGGAAACACATGCATCGGGGTTGGCATACTATCTGAACAAGTTCCCACCCATGGACAACAACATCGACTGCAAGATAGTTCAGCAGTGGGAGCTGCTCGGCGACCCTTCGCTTAAAATAGGAGGGTACTAAGCTACCGAGCCAATAACATCATTGAATATTGCATATGTGCTTGTCTATATATGCCATACGGAAAAAACTACGGCTATGAGGAGCATCAACAGGGCGGGGGGAATCATCAGCTTGTAGAGTGACGTGAAATTCGGTTTGAAGTATTCATAACTTACGACTACACAGAGGTGCAGCGGAGATATGAGATAGCCCATAAACGATGAAATATAAAGCAGACTTATAAGATAGATATCGTTCCCTATCAGGGGGTAGAGCATCGGGTATGCAAGGGCTATCGCAGCCATATTGTGTGCCGTCAGAATGCCTATAGCGAAAGACAAAAGAGGTATGATAACCAGAGCGGGCATTGATACGTGCTGCAGGTATTTTGCGACCGCCTCCGCCACCCCCGAGGCATTTGTGACATTTCTGTAAAACATGATGCTGAAAACAGCGATTCCGATGCTTGCCGAGAATCCGCCTTTTACCATCTTCCATCTCTCCTTTCCGTTGTATATGAGAAGGGACAGTATTATGCCCGACGGGAGAGCCACCAGAAACGATATGTTGATGGGCATGAAAATAGAAAGCAGTATTGCAAGGGTGATTGTTACGATAAGGGGCATAAAGTTTATCACCGTTTCTAAAACAACGCCCTTTCTCTTTTCCCTTTTCTCCTTCTTTCCTTTTTTGGACAGCTTGATGACATAAAGCGAACCGAGCAGGAGGGTGACAATGAATATGGGCGTCTGCACTATGATGAGGCGGTTGATGTTTGTTCCCGAAATCTGCGACATGACAACAAGGGCTGTCGAAAGCGGAAAAATCAGAAAACCCACATGCCTGAACCACAAATTGAGAAATGTTTTACTCTCACTGCTCACCCCCAGCCTGTTTCCCTCCGCATCGACCATGGGGGCGGAGAGAAGCGCCCCGCCGGGCACGGGCAGCAATCCGAATATAAATGGGATGATGGCAAGCATTCCTCTTTCCGGCACAACTCTCTTCAAATTTTCTATGGCAATGGATATCTGCCCCGTTTTCTCGAGTACCGTTGCAAATATTTTGATGAGAATCACGATGATGACAAGGGTGTCCACTCTCCAGTCTGCAATTGTGTCATAAAATACCTGGGGCATTTTCTCCGGGTTGGAGAGCAAACCGAGTATAAGGGCACCGACTATCATAGCCACGCCAAAATTTTTTTTGTTGGCAACAAGATAAATAATCACTGAAAACGAAAGAATTAATGCTGCTACGGAGACCGCATCATTCATATCTTCCTCTCTTTTCCCCTGCCGAGCAGAACAACCCGGGAATCTTCTCTCTCGTCGAGGAATTCATATCCAGTCATGGCTGCCAGCTTTTCTCCGAATGCCCTTATTTTTTCGTGGCGCGGCATATTTTCCTCGTTGAGGCGCTCCCTTGAGTAACCCACATGAACATATCCCTTAGGTTCGATAAACCATGGCTCAGCCTTTTTGTCAAGTTTTGCATATTCTTCCTCATACCCTAAATTCCATCCGTCTACAAGCGTATGACGTATAACAGTTCTTGTCCCCAGAGACGGAAGAATCTCAAGTGTTCGATTCAATCGTTCCCACCCGTGTTTTATCAACGGGCAATTCAATTTTTTGTATATTTCTTCATTCGGTGCAGAAAGAGATACATAGAGCTGGGTCGGTAGTGTATCCATGTTTTCAAGAACTTCGGGCATTGTTCCGTTCGTGACAAGAAAGGTGGTCATCCCGTGGCGATGGCATATTTCGAAAAATTCGCTCAGGAAAGGGTACAGGGTCGGTTCTCCGGTCAGAGAGCAAGCTACATGCTTCGGCTCTCTTGCCTCTTCCCATCTTTTTTTATCGCACCTCTCATCGCCCTTGAACCCGGATACCTGCTGTCGATGAGCCTCCAGCATTTTTTCAAATATGAATTCAGGGCTGTCCGCCTCCTTTTCATCGATTTTTGTTTCCGTAAATCCCTGATAACGCCAGCAGAAAAGGCATTTCTGTGTGCACTGGTAGGCGGCAGGAGTCATCTGGAGGCAGCGGTGGCTTTCTATGCCGTAAAATGTTTGCTTGTAGCATGGGATGTTGAAAAGCAGGGATTTTCTGACCCAGTGGCAGTGCTTGACGGCAGAGTGATTTCCTACCACGGTATATCCCTGTTTCTCGAATATGCGCTTTAGCTGTTCATCCATTCACTTTCGCATAAAAAGAAGGTTAATAAATCTTCCCTAGAGCCCTTTCTTTAGAAAAAGAAAGCCCTCGGGAAGAGCCTTTTAGAAAAAGCCTCGGGAAAAAGGATTAATGGAAGAGGATAGAAGGAGAAACCGTAGGTGTCTCCTCTTTGGGGTGCAGACCTTTTTTTTTAAGTTTCTTTGGGGATGAAACACCTTTCTTCTTAAAGAAAGGGGTTCTAAGAAAACCAACCCTTTTGGAAAGATCCTCATGGGGAAATCAATATTT
>CAZQQE010000120.1:0-3456 GCA_964595325.1 uncultured Thermoplasmatales archaeon
TTGCCCATCATGACGCCCCATTCTCCGTTGTATGATATATTGTTGTATGCAATGGCGTTCCAGCAAGGTGTAGAATAATCATATGGCTTGGGTTCATACACAATACCGTAGTTATTCCACGATATGTTATTCATCTCTATGGTATTGTAGCCCGAGCCGTTCACCATCCATATGCCAATGAAATTATTAACTATGTAGTTGTTGTAAATGGTGTTGCTATGTGAATTATTTAGACGTATTCCATTTCCTTCCATTGCATGGGAGTCGATGACATTGCCTGAAATGTTGCAATGGTCAGAGTTATTCACGTATATGCCTGCAAAATTCCATCCCGTACAGTGCATATCAAAACCGGAAATGTTAACCCAATCGGAATTTATCCAGAATCCCCCCTCTAAATAATAGAAATATGTACTCTCATCCCCCGGTCCTGCCAGCGCATCAACGGTTGTATTGCCTATTATCGTAAGCGGTTTGTCAATAGTGATGTTATTCTCATAGTAAGTTCCGTCCCACACATAGATAGTATCGCCTGGACTTGCCGCATCAACCGCATCCTGTATTACACCTTCATATGCAGTGCTGTTCCATTCGCCAGCACTAGCATCAAACTGCCCGTTGCCGTTTTCGTCAATGAAAACAAACCCGGTTATCGTAAATGCACTTGCATTCATTGTCATAAGCCCTACAAAGGCTATCGTTCCTATTGCTGTTCCCAATCCTATTACAAACTTTTTGCTTTCTTTTCTCATATTTATCCGCCTCTGTTATTTTCTCCTTTATCTTAAATAGATACGAAACACGTATAAATAATTTATTTGTAAATTGATTTGAAATTTAAATATCCATTGAATCAAAAATCGAATAAATTTCTCTGCCCAAGCGACTTCGAAAAATTTGAGAATTTTTTTAGGGCGTTCTCCACTCTGTCCCTTCCGAATTGATGCTCGCCGCAAAGAAAGTTGATGACATCCTCCTCGTCCACAGCTCTCCATTCTACGGAATACTCATCAGTTACAGACGGATTGAGGAATATATCCCTTACCTCATCAATGTTCTCCAGCCCTTGGATGCTCTCTGCCTTCACCGTCTCCTCTATGCTTCCATACTTCTTTATCAATTTAAGTGCAGTCTTTGGCCCTATCCCTTTAACACCTTTGTTGAAATCCGTACCAACAAGAATGGCAATGTCAACCAGTTGCTCCCTTGTTATTCCATGAACGGACAGCACATCCTTCAATACAATTTTTTCAGGTGAAATATTCACCCACTTCTGTCTCCCCGGCATTTTCCTCCTACCTGTTATCGCTGCATTTCTGACCAGTACAGGCGCTCCAAACAGCAGGCAGTCGAAGTCCTGGGATGAAACAGCATCTGCATCACCCTTCATGTTCATGAAGGACGCCTGCGCCTCGCCCTCCCCCGGCGCCTGCACATACGGTATGCCCAATGCTTCAAGCAGCTTTTTTGCCTCATTTACCATTTCTTTGCCGAGCACGGATGTCTGCTGGGCTTTTTTTCTTGCCTCCTCCATGTCGCCCCTTTCCTTCGCCTTCTCCCAGTCCTCCTTCGCCTTCTCCTTCACTTCCTTCCTTCCATGCAGGGTTTCCATTTTGAGGGGGTGGGGCTTGCCGTCGAAAACATATACGGGCTTTATTCCCATATCCACCAAATTTGCGGTTCTGTAAAGCAGGCCTGTGAGGTGGGATGTTATCTCTCCCGACGAGTCCTTGAGAGGAGTGCCGTCTCTCTGCCGTATTATGGATAGAAACTGGTAAAGAGTGTTGTAAGCGTCTACGGCTATCACCCTTCCTTTTAATTCCTCAAGCGATATGGCCTTCGGAGACGTTAACGGTTTAAGATTGACCCCCATTCTTTGCCTCGAAAACGTACCATCCCACTTTTTTTTCTTCCACCATTTTCTTTATTCTTTTCTGTTCCTCGCTCAATCTGCCGCCCGCACTCTTGAACTCGATAAAGTAGATAGCGTCGTCGGCAAACTGTACGCCGTCTATGGGGGAACCGATAAAGCGAAATTTTTTCCAGTTGAACGGATAGCTTTCCATGAACGGGGCAAATTGTTCCGTTATTTTTCCGTATGTTGAGGAGAGAGAATGTTTCCTTGTTTCTGCCTCCGTCGCTCTGTCCTTCCACGGCTGGACAGCCTGCCGGTAAACTATGGCAATGCCCCCGAGAAAGCCTGCAAGTATGCCGAAAATAAAAACCCATAAAATAACGAAGGGATCCATTTACCACCTCTTCCTTATTAAAAATTTCAGATTTTTCCATCCGTCACCGAATGACTCGATTTTTGCATCTCCCTTTCTTTCAAACAGATAAGAGGGTACTTCCTTTGCCCTTATCTCCGGGTGGGAGAACATCTCTATTTTGATTTCCTCGCTGAAAGGCATTCCATCGTCGAATTTTTCCAAATCTTTGAGTTTACCCAGTGCTTCCTTCCTGAAAATCCACATGCCCGACTGTGAATCTTTGATTTTAACCCTGTAAAGTATGCGAAGTAGGGCGGAGAGGACGAAGTTTCCCATGAAATGCTTGAAACTCATAGCCCCTCTCTCGAGCCCTGCAAAACGGTTGGTCGTGATGAAATCAAGATTTTCATTCAGGAGCATATCAACATATTCATGAGCAAGATGGAAGGGATATGTGCCGTCGGCATCTCCTGTAACTATGATTTCGCCTTCCGCTTCCTTCAGTCCAGTCTTGTATGCCCTTCCATAGCCCTTTCGGGGCTCGACGATAACTTTTGCGCCCTTATTCTCCGCTATCTCCCTTGTCCTATCTTTTGAGTTGCCATCAATAATCAGCATCTCAACATCATGCCCTCTTTTCTTGAACTCTTCAAGGTTGATGCTGTCGAGGGTCGCACCAATGCCCTCCTCCTCGTTCAATGTTGGTATGACAATGCTTATCTTCATTGATAAGCCATATGCTGAACCCTTAAAATTGTTTTGATTGATTTGAGTTATGACACTGATACATCAATGGCAAGCATAGCCATTCCATCAATGTGAATGCGAAACATCCCACCGTCTGGCTCAGTGACAAAGTAGCCGACGTAATTGACAAGGGTCATGCTCTGGTTTCCCCTCACCGTAAAGGAATAAGCAGGATCGAAAATAGACTGGATTTCTGCATGTCCGCCGTTCTTGAAGTTTACGGTGGAAAGGGCAATAGAGCCGAAATCGTGGAAGGAAGCGCCCATGAGCCACCATATAAATCTTCCAGTTCCGTTTGCAGTAATGTGGCACAAAAACATTTTTCCTGCCGATAAATTCCCTGTACCTAGCTTCTCCCCATATTTGGCATCACCTTTACCCGCAGGGATGGCTGCAAGGATAAAAAGGGTTATTATGCAAATTGAAATAATCTCCCTTTTCATTTTATTCCCGATCTTATAGTAAATAATTCTATAAAAATTTTTCTCGTTTAGCCATT
>CAZQQE010000121.1:0-3424 GCA_964595325.1 uncultured Thermoplasmatales archaeon
CAGTGGCAGGTTACGCCGTCGGTGCCAACCTAAGCCTCTTTCCTCTTTTCCTTTTTTAATTTTTAAATTCATTAAAATTTCAAATTTCTTGAGCTTTCCTGAGCAAAACGTTAAATAAAATCTGGGTATTACCATCTCGATATTATGGGCAATATAGTTCACGTTGTGGGGACGGGCACCATAGGTGAGCCGTTAGTGGGTCTTTTGTGTGATATGAAGCATCAACTCGGTATTGATGAGGTCACATTCTACAAGCACAGTGCCGTGCTGACGGACAGACCTAAAGTCAAGGGTTTGCTGAACAGGGGCGGAAAGCTTGTTACACGGAAGGATAAAATCGGTGACTTCAGAGAACTGGGTCTCGAGCCGGAATACACGGCGGAGGAGGCTATAGAGCGTGCGTCGGTTGTTATCGACTGTACCCCGAAAGGTGTGGGACTCGAAAACAAGGAAAGATTTTACAAAAAATACGAGGACAAAGTTATAGGCTTTCTCGCACAGGGCTCCGAGTTCGGATTCGGAAAGATGTATGCCGCAGGTATAAACGATGAAGCATTGAATAGAGACAAGTACATCCAGATAGTCAGCTGCAATACACACAACATAGCCGTTGCGATAAAAACGGTCGCTCTCGCCGAATCAATGGATAATTTTGTAAACGGAAGATTTGTGTGCATAAGGAGGACAAACGATATATCTCAGTCATCCGGATTTGTGCCCTCTCCGGAGGTCGGCAGCCATAGCGATGAAAGGGGTACTCACCATGCAAGGGATGCATGGCACCTTTACAACACGCTGGGACTTGACCTCGACCTTTTTTCATCTGCCATGAAACTGAATACCCAGTACATGCACACAATATGGTTCGACATAAATGTAAAAAGAGAAACAACCACCGAGCAGATCATAGAGAATTTCATGGATGAGCCGAGGGTTGCCGTTACAAACAAGAAACTTGCAAACCTCGTTTTCTCATTCGGGAGAGACCATGGCCATTACGGAAGAATACTTAACCAGACTGTCGCTATTTTGCCGACCATACTTGTAAGAAATAAGCATGAGGTTGTGGGCTTCTGTTTCACGCCGCAGGACGGGAATTCGCTACTCAGCAGCGTAACGGCGGTGGAACATCTTCTGTATCCCGAGGACTATCAGGAGAGAATAAAGGTTTTATCACCTTTCCTATTCGACGAAGTGTAGAGGCATTCTCCATTCTTCTCTTTGACTCTCTCGAAGGACTGCTATGCCCCATGAAAATTATATAAAATAGGGTGGAGGGGATTTGAGAAGTTTAACTGAAGATAAGACCCATCCCCTCGCTGGCGCTCTCCTCTTCCTCCTTTATCTTGTCCATTATGGGTTTTGCCTCTTTTTCATCCAGCTTCTTTCCCAACTTGTTTTCCTCGACTATCTTCTCCGCCTGTTTTACGGCTTCCTCGCTCCCGTCTATCTTAACATAGATGCTGTCGCCTTCGATGCCGAGGGATTTTGAGTCTCTCGTCATGATGCTCTGCCTGCTAACCAAATCATCCTTTTCGAGCAGGTTTATGCCGTCTGCCTTTTCCTTCTCTATCTCAAATATTACGTGTTCCATTCTGATGTGAATGAAAGCGCCGTTTAAGAGAGTTGCGGTTTTAAATACTTTGCAGATATATTGCTATGAAGATAGAGCTGGAGGTTCCGGTAAAAAACACCGAGGACGGCGCAAGGGTACGGCAGGCGCTGCTGAACATATTCCCGGATGCAGTCGTAGAAGCAGGCGGGGAAGCATTGAAGGCAGAATCCGTCGATGCCGAAAATTTCAGGGAGTTGCTCGAAAAACAGAGGATAAGGGATACGGCCCGTCAGTTTTTGAGGAAGCATGTGAGGGGCGGCATTCTTTCCTTCAAAATCAACAAGCAGGCAGCATATGCCGGAAAAGTAAATTTTGCAGTAGTGAGCCATCCGATGGGTGAGATAGAAATCAAGATAACGCCCGAAGGAGACGAAAGCATCGATGATTTCATAGAGTGGCTGACGGAGATATAATCATTTCTTCAACTTCACCTCGACCTCCATGAAATCATGGGCAACATATGACTGCTCAAAAACTTCCCTCGCTTCTTTCTCGAGGGGCTTTGCATCCCTGTATCTGGGGCTTATGTGGGTCAGGTAAAGTTTTTCCACTCCTGCCTTCAGTGCAATTTCCGCAGCCTGACGGGCGGTCGAATGCCCGTACTCGTTCGCCTTCTCCTTAAGGCTTGAGTCAGTTGTTGCATCATGAATAAGCACGTCGCTCCCTTTTGCGAATTCGATGAATGCTTCATATGGTGCGGTATCACCGGAGATGGTTATTTTTCTGCCGGGGCGGGGCTCACCGAGAACCATTTCGGGCGTGATTGTTCTGCCGTCCACCTCCACCGCCTGCCCCCGCTGCAGCCTTCCGAACATCCTGCCCTCCGGCACGCCCAGCTCGAGAGCCCTTTTCTTGTTGAACCGTCCCGGTCGGCTGTCTTCCTCCAGGGTGTAAGAAAGGGCTGGTACGTTGTGGACAGCGTCGGTGCATCTCACCGTGTAACCGTCGAAATGGACAGCATCGCCCCCTTTCAACTCGTGAGCTATTACATTATATGCGGGCGTAAAGTAGCCAAGATGAAGAATCTGGTAAAGGAGTTTGTCCATACCTTGCGGCCCGTAGACATGCAGCTCTTCCTTGCGGTCGTTCAGCTGGAGCGTTTGGAGCAACCCCGGCAATCCCAAAAAATGGTCTCCGTGAAAGTGCGTTATGAAAATTTTTGTTATCTGCATGTAGCTCAGTGCCGATTTCTGAATCTGACGCTGCGTTCCCTCGCCGCAGTCGAATAATAGAATTTCTCCTCCGCGCTTTATTGCAGTGGCAGAGACATTTCTTTCGGATGATGGCCATGAACCGCCTGTTCCGAGGAAATAAATGTAAAGCTGCATGGAATATGATGCGCTACGAGGTAAAAAATTTTGGGATGGACAAAAGCATAAAAGAGCGAAACGCATGTATTGTCATGAAAGGGATGAGTTATGCCGATGCGGGCGTGAACATCGGCGTTGAAGAGAAGGCTGTTTCGAACATACTCTCCGCAGTGGGCTACAGCACCGACAAGGTTGAGCTGGACGGTCATAAACTCGTGTTATGCACTGACGGCGTGGGCTCGAAGGTGATGGTGGCAAATGAGATGCGCAAGTGGGATACGGTCGGCATTGACTGCATGGCTATGAATGTCAATGATGCGCTGTGCATGGGCGCCCGCCCCCTTGCTTTTGTCGATTATCTGGCAGTCGAGCACACCGACCCGAAGATGTCGGAGGAGATAGGAAAGGGGCTGAAAAGGGGGGCTGACATTGCAGGCATCCCGATAATCGGCGGGGAGACCGCCACTCTGCCGGAGATAATAAAGGGTTTCGACCTTGC
>CAZQQE010000122.1:0-3390 GCA_964595325.1 uncultured Thermoplasmatales archaeon
GGTACGGCGTTTATACCGAAATGTTATGGAAAATCAAGGTTGCACTCGAGAAAGAGGGAATAGAAATACCCTTCCCGCAGCATGTCGTGCATATGGCAAAATAAGGATGTGAAATAAGATAGCATGCGTCATTCTCTGAAAACGGGGTTCAGCTTCGGGCTGACATCGGGCATAATCACAACGTTGGGGCTCATGGTGGGGCTTAATTCAAGCACTCATTCACGGCTTGCCGTCATAGGGGGCATACTGACAATAGCGATAGCAGATGCACTTTCGGATGCGCTGGGGATACACATATCCGAGGAATCGGAAAACAAACATACACCAAGGGAGATATGGGAATCAACTTTGTCCACATTTGCATCAAAATTTTTCTTTGCGATGACATTTGTAATCCCCGTCATGTTGCTTAGCCTTTCTGCCGCTGTCATCGTGAGCGTGGTGTGGGGTCTGTCGTTGCTCGGCATTTTCAGTTTTTATATTGCCGTAGAACAAAAAACCGGGCCATGGAAAGTAATAGCGGAGCATATGCTCATTTCACTGCTGGTCATATTTGTAGCGGATTATGTGGGCGGTGCAATCGGCAGGGCATTCGGGTAGATAGGAAAGGCATTTATATCTGGCAGGCATAACGAAAAGAAGGTGAATACAATGACAGATAAGAAAGCAGATCTGGCAGGTCCAGGTATAGGCAGTTATGATGAGATAGAGAGAGTCCTACCGCAGGATTATGAATCCCTGCTGACTAGGAAGGAGACACAGAAGGCAATATTTGCAGTCAAAGACTACATAGAGGAGCACATGGGCAAGGAACTCAATCTGATGAGGGTGACCGTGCCGCTGATTGTGGATGCCGAGAGCGGGATGAACGATTACCTCGACCGTGACGGTTCCAGAACTCCGGTTGAATTCCCTTGTGGTCTGGGACTTGACAAGCCGATAAGGGCGCAGATTGTTCAGGCTGCGACCAAGTGGAAGCGTTTTGCTCTGAAGGAGTTCGGAATGGATGTGGGAGAGGGATTGATAACAGATATGCGTGCAGTGAGAAAGGATTACTTCCTTGACCATGACCACAGCGCTTATGTCGACCAGTGGGACTGGGAGAAAGTCATCACGGAAGAGCAGCGCAACCTTGACTACCTCACTGATGTCGTGAAAAAAATATGGAAAGTTCTCAAGGGAGCGGAACGCCATGTTCATGATATGTTCCCCCAGCTTGCGGATAAATATCCTCCTCTGCCGGACGAGCTTACATTCATTCATGCAGAAGACCTCTTAGATATGTACCCCGATTTGCCCAGAAAACAGCGCGAGACAAAAATTCTGCAGGAACATCCGGCCGTATTCATATACGGAATCGGTTATCCTCTCAAAGACGGCTATCCTCATGAATTGAGAGCGGCGGACTATGACGACTGGATTACGGAGACGGTGTCCAAGGACGGCAGACCCATGCACGGGCTAAACGGAGACATACTCGTCTGGAATCCGGTGACAAAGAGAAGGCATGAACTCACGTCAATGGGTATCCGTGTCAATGCCGAGACTTTGAAGAAACAGCTGGAGATGTCGGGACAGACGGATTTCCTCAAGTTACCGTATCATCAGGCAATACTGAACGGGGAGATACCTCTCAGCGTGGGCGGCGGCATAGGGCAGTCACGTACGTACATGCTTCTGCTCCGCAAGGCGCATCTCGGAGAGGTAAGCGTAACAGTATGGCCCAAGGTGCTCAAGGACATATGCGAGAAAAAGAACATACACGTTCTTGAGTGAACAGGCAAAAGCAATGCCGCCGGAAGGCAGTGTTGCAACCTTTTTCCATTCCAATTTTTAATTGTTAATGATTTACGATTTTCTTCTCCATTTCGTCTCGTTGCCAACATCTTGTATCTCGAAGCCCAGTTCCGCGAGTCCATCTCTTATGGCATCTGCCTTCCTCCAGTCCCTCTCCTTTCTTGCTTCCTGTCGTATGCCGAGAATTTCCTCCATAAGATTATCCGGATTTTTCCCCTCCGCCTTTCCTCCATATTTTTTCACCAGGGCCGCAAGGCGTTCGACATCAACACCACCGCCGGAGACATTATCCGCCTCCGCCCCGCCTCCCTGAAATAGTGTTATTATGTTTCCCAGTTCCAGCAGCGTATCGAGTGCATGCCTGCACAAATTTTTGTTTGCCTTTTGGCATTCATTGAAATATCTGTTGCTGTCCTTCACGAATTCGAATATTGATGCAATCGCCTCCGGCGTGTTGAAGTCATCATCCATCGCTTCCTCAAACTTTTTCCTGAATGTGAGTATGGAATTGTAGTATTCTTTTTCATTATCATCAAGTTTGTTTTCGTCAATTGCATTTTCATCGCCTGCAGCATCCTCCAGCTCTTCCTTCAGCCTTCTTATTCTTTCCAGCCCTCTCTTTGCCATGTCAAGATTTTCCTCGCTGAAATCCGCAGGGCTGCGGTAATGGTAAGAAGCAAAGAAGAATCTCAGCAACTCGGCATCCCATCGCTCCAGCGCATCCCTCACGTTTATCATATTGCCCAGTGACTTGCTCATCTTCTCACCCCTCACCTTCAGCATGCCGGAGTGGAGCCAGTATTTTGCAAAATTCTTGCCGGTGGCTGCCTCGCTCTGGGCAATTTCATTTTCATGATGGGGAAATATCAAATCATGTCCGCCGCCGTGGATGTCGAAGGGCAATCCGAGATATTTGCTGCTCATGACGGAACACTCTATATGCCATCCCGGTCTTCCCTTCCCCCATGGCGAATCCCATGACGGCTCTCCTTCCTTCGCCTTCTTCCACAAAGCAAAGTCAAGGGGACTGCGCTTTTTCTCGCCGGGCTCTATGCGCGCCCCGACTTTCATCTCCTCGACTTTTTGTCCCGAAAGTTTGCCGTAATCTTTGAATTTTTCAACCGAAAAGTAGACGTCGCCATCTGCCTCATATCCATACCCGTTTTTTATTATCTTTTCTGTAAGGGCGATGATGTCATCGATGCTCTCCGATGCTTTCGGGTATATGTCCGCCCTTCTTATGCCCAGTTTGTCCATATCGGAAAGACACCTTTCGGCATACATGGCTGAGTATTCCAAGGGGTCTATGCCCTTCTCATTTGCCGCCTTTATGATTTTGTCGTCCACATCCGTTATGTTCTGCACGTATGTGACATCATACCCTTTATGTTCGAGGTATCTTCTAACTATGTCAAAAGCAACATACGTGCGGGCATGCCCTATGTGCGCATCGCTGTATACCGTCATGCCGCATACGTACATTTTGGCTTTACCTTTCTCCACGGGAACGAACTCCTCCTTTTTCCTGCCGAGCGTGTTGTATACCTTGAGCATCCATTCGAGATGCAAATAATTTCATATAAATGTTTGGTG
>CAZQQE010000123.1:0-3381 GCA_964595325.1 uncultured Thermoplasmatales archaeon
ACAAAAATTTAGTTTTCCACCTTTATTATTTTCATCCCGCGGTATTCAAGCCTTGCAGACCTCTTTACTATGCACTTCATCTGTATGGAAGTGAGAGAAAAATGGCGTTCCACTTCCCTCCCCAGCTCCCCCTCCCCGATGAGATCATATATTTTTCCCTCTATGTCGTTAAAGGTGGCATCATCCATCAATGCTATCGAAAACACATCCTGAAGCATGTCCACGGATGATATCACTTTTATATGAAAAGATGAATAGAAGGCATGGTATTCCTTCTTTGCCTTCCCGCCTTCCATCCCCCATCTTGTTTCCACCAGCTTCACCTTCTCAAAAAATTTTAAGGCGTTTTCCCCTTCCTCTCCATACTTTTCTTCTATGTCCTCCATCCGCCTCCAGTCTTTGCATACCTCCTCGAAAACCTCTCTCTTTATATCCGAATCAAAAGCCCTCATAAGCCATACCAAATCTGTGATGTCATTAATAAGCTTCGCCTGTGTCATAATTGTTTATCTACATTGCATTTAAATTTCTATGGGTCTGAGCTATTGTTATCCCCGTAATTATGATTGACGCAGCCACCACCGCAACCCAAGTGATTCTCTCGCCCAGCACAATGTATGAAAATACGGTTGCAAATACAGGTATTAGATAAACAAAGAACGAAAGGCGGGATATCTCGGTCTTCTCCATTGCGACGTACCACAGCACGTAAGGAAGGAAAGTCGAAAGTACGGCCAGAAATATAATCACCTCCCATGTTTCTGCGGAAAAGGAAAGCGTAACGTTGAAAAAAGGCGCTATACATACAAGAAAAGCAGTTCCGAAAATCGAGGAAAGCGTCAATATATGCACGGGTTTGTAGCCTTTATTCAAACATATCTTCGCAATTATGCTCCCCGTTGCATACGAAACAGCCGATAGAAATACAAGAATGTTTCCCATGGAGGAACCGAGATTTGAGAAATGTATATCCAGAGCAATATACGTACCTGCAGATGCTATGATGATGCCCGCCACTTTGTACCCCGTCAGTTTTTCCCTTAGAAAATATGCAGCGAGCAGAACCGTGAAAATGGGGCCGGTTGCCTGCAGAATGCTGCTCATATATGCCGTTGTGCTCATCATCCCTACATTTTGCAGGATTGTAGGGACTGTGACACCTGCCAGCCCCAAAGCAACGAAAAGATGCCAGTCATTCCCCATTGAAAAGATTTTTTTACCGTATAAAATGAGGGAGAAAATCAGAAACAGAGGGACTGCAAAGAGATATCTGAAAGTGCCGAGAAGAACAGGGGGCACATTCTCCAGCCCAATCTTGAGCACGGGAAATGAAGCACCCCACAGCACGGTGGAAATTATCGCCAGTACGATTACCTCTGCTCTTTTCACACGCTGTAATGCCGACGATTATTTTAACTTTGATTGTCCTTCGGCATAAAATAATTATTGCAGATATGCGATTACCCTTATGAAATACAGCGGTGAGGAAAGGAAGATAGGTGGGCTGGTAGGTTCTTTAAGAGCTATCCTTCTACTTGCAATAACAATAACGGCATATGCGCTGGGGGCGCTCCCAGTCATGCTTCTTGCCTCCTTGTTGATTAAGTGGATTGATGTCGGCAATCCTGTCCATTTGCTCATTCTTTCCCTTTTCATCGTGATAGGTTATCTTGTGCTTTTGTTTTCGTTGATATTTTCCACGGCTCTTTTCATAAATGTTTTCAATCTGAAGTACAAGGAAGGCGTGTACCGAAAAACTCTCGATGACAAAATGGCATTCAAATTTACTGCCTATTTCGCTCTTTATTATCCCACGTACAAATTCATAAATCTGTTCATCCTCCCGCCTCTGAAGTCATTTTATCTCTCCCTCATCGGATGTAAAATAGGGAAAAATGTTTTTCTTGCAGGCGAGGAATGGCTTGACCCGTGCCTCATCGAAATAGGAGACAACACAATGGTAGGCGGCAGGGCGATGATTCTCGGGCATATTGCGGAGGATAAACTCATACTCAGCAGAACGAGAATAGGAAAAAATTGTTTGATAGGGGGTGAGACGTTCATAATGCCCGGCGTGACCATAGAGGACAACGTCGTGCTGGGCTCGAAGGCGATGGTACCGAAAGGGATGACACTGAAAAGCGGCAAGACGTATGTGGGCATACCTGCAAGGGCGATAGAAAAAGCTAAATGATTTTCCTTCCGAATGTCATGAACCCGGTGTGCATTATGCCTTTCGGAACGGGATGGGTGTAACCTTTAAGAGACTTCCACTCCCTCTGTATCGTTTCCACCGTTCTGAGATACCCAAAGCCGTTTCTTTCCATTTCCTCGCGCACCCTTATCTGCTGCTCGATGTGGGGCGAATAAACAACGAGCCATCCTCCCGAATTCAAACGCCCGTGTACCTTCTCCACCATGCCCTCAACCCCTTTCATGTCGAGCGTTACCAGATCGAGGTTGTCCTCGATGAAATCCGTTATATCGCCATTTTTTATTTCGACAATCCCCTCCATGCCGCAGACCTCGATATTTTTCTTTGCCTTAGCATAAAATTCCTCCCTCCTCTCGTAGGTGTACACCCTGCCAGTCTTTCCCACGATATGTCCCAGAAATATTGCAAGGAATCCGGAGCCGGAGCCACCGTCAAGGCATCTCCAGCCCTCGCCGACGCCGGTGGCGGCGACAACCTGCGCCGCATCTTTCGGCATGATAATCTGAGCCCCTCTCCTGCATTTCTCCAGCAAGTCGATGAGCGTAGGCTTCAGCACCACAAATTCCTCGTTTCCGGCGTATAATTTTTCTCCGATTTTCGCATTGCTTGCATCAACTCTGCCAACATGCGTATTTATCACGCCCCTTTTCGCAACGAATTTCCTGTCCCTATGGAGCAGAAGTATATATTCTGACATATTTTTTCACCTCTTCTATTGTTTTTTCAGCTTCTTCATTCCCCAACCTTGCAGGATAATTGTACATGGGTCCTCCCGCCCTCTCATTGTAGAACGGGCGGTTGCATGACGGGCAGCCGGAAGTTCGAAATGCATCCCGGTATTCCGTGCCTTCGGGAATCTCCATCTCCACCATATTGCCATTCTCAAAAGCAAAGTCGCCCATGCCCCTCTCCATCAGATATCTGGCAAGCTGAATGGTATGGTACCGTCCCATGGAGGGAGGCGAGCCGCCGCGGACGGGCGTGTACGCAAAAAGGGCGATGTTTATTTCCTTATTGAACAGGTAACGCATCATATTCACCGCCTCCTCGTCGCTTTCTCCCAGTCCTATGATGATGTGGGCGGTGGCATTCCCGAAAATTTCTTTTGCATTGTCAAGCCCCTCGATGTATTCCTTCCACGTCGGAACATCTCTCTTCCATCTGTT
>CAZQQE010000124.1:0-3355 GCA_964595325.1 uncultured Thermoplasmatales archaeon
AAAACCATAACTATTAATAATAGATTCCGGATTTAAGTTTTCAAGTGATATTATGACCAAGGAAGTAACGGATTTTCTGAATCTGCCCGTCTATACCCGCAATGGGATATATATTGGAGAAGTAAGGAATGTGGCATTGAATACCGAGGAAAAGAGAGTGGACAGTCTGATAATAACAAACACAAATTCGGATCTGGTGGAAAATTCCGCAGATGTCGGTGTGCCATACAGGTGGGTGTCGGCGGCCGGGGATATAATAATACTGAGTTATTTCCCTGAGAGAGTATCCGTTGAAAACGAGGAGGAAGAGGAGGAGGAGTAGTCACGGAAAAACATATATATCGAATATCCAATAACAAAATACTTTAGAAATAGAGGTGAAATATGCCGAGAAAAAGTCTTGCTTTAGGAGTAATATTTGGGGTCGCCGTACTTTTATCGAGTTCTGTGGTATCCCCGGTTGCAGATGCTTTGGACTGGGGATCAATAAATGCTTCCCCCAATGTCACGCCGTACTATATCGACAGATATGGAAGCGGCTCTCTGACACTGACCGTCAGTTACAGCGCATTTTTCTTCCAGTACTTCCCGGTATGGGTGGAAATAAATATTGTCAAGAGCCCTAGCTGGCTTACCGTCACTCCTTCACAGAAGACTTTTGTCCTTCAAAAAGGAGAGAGCAGAGGTGTAAAAATAGGGCTGGCACTGAATCAGCAGGATGTGGAAGCAGGTGACCTCCAGACAGTGGAATTTGAGGTTACCGGCAGAATAATTCTCGGCGGCGAGCTGAGGCAGGTGGCGACGGGCAAGGCTGATATTCAGGTCGGCGTGAATCCATATACACAAATAACGCTTGAAATCGCAAAACCGATTGAGAGGACAGCCCCGGATAGGGAACTTACGTTTCCGATTACTGTGAAAAACTGGGGAAACGCTCAGACAACTGTAACTTTGAGTTTGACAGATACCCCGGGAAAATGGAAGTATATTATAAATCCGCAGCAAATCATTCTGCCACCGAAAAAACCCGGCGATTCCAATCCTACGGAGCAGGTAGCATCGCTTACACTTACGTCACCTCACGGAGCGGTCATTTCATACCATAATAACTGGCAGGGAATTGCATTGCAGGCAGTGGCAAGAACAGACGGCAAGTACTATGTTTTGCAGGGCGACCATTTCGAGGTTTCGCAGCAGGACAAGGAAAAAATCACAATTTTCAACGGATATGCCACAATGCTTGCAAAGAATAAAGGATTTTACGTTCCGGGATTTGATTCGATACTGCTCATAGGGGCGCTGGTTGCAATAGCACTGGTGATGAGAAGGAAAAAGCAGTGAATCAACTAAATATATAAATAGAGAACAGATACATTTTTCAATGAGGAAAATGCGCAAGGTTGTATTCTTACTGGTGGCTTTCGTGCTCCTTATGTTTTCCATACCTGCGCAGGAGCCGGCGAGTGCCGGAATTATTCCATGGGATGCATGGTCAAATTTTTGGTGGAACGTGCAGGTGGAGCCGATAGGAGACCCCACTGCGACAGTTGAGCCGCTCGGCCAATATGCATTTCATTTTAAGTTCTGGAATGGGGGGGTTGTAAACAAGCCGGGAAGAGTGCCTTTGCGTTATTACCTTAGAATCACAAACATAAGCGGCGAAGGATGGACTGCCTATGTAAACCCCACTTTTATATATCTCGGCCAGGATGAATCCTACAATGCCACGGTGTATGTGACAGCAAGTGTTAAGCCATCGTATATCGCAAATATAACGTGCGAGATTGCAATGCATGTTAAACTGACTGATTTCATAAAATATGGTAATATAACTTTTCAGGTTCGCTCTCAGCCCTACCGATGGCTGGCGGTTAATGTGCCCAACCCGGTTGTGGATGGCAAGCAGGAGCATGTTTATACGGTGCCCATAAACATAACGAATAACGGAAATTACGATGATGAATACCTTATTTCGGTTCCTTATGCTCCGTCGAACTGGCTTTATGCTCTATCCGAACAGAAGGTTCATCTATTCCCGGGAGAGAGTACTCAGGTCAATCTGACTTTTTTCATCCCGCATGAGCGATTTTATATTCAGTACGAGAACTATCTCATGCAGGTAAGAGTGCAGTCCGTAAATGACCCCGGGTATTATATAACCAGACCCATCGTTGTCAGTTTGAGCGGCTTTCATATGACCGTGGGGCAGCTTACCGTTTTTGCATCCACCATGCCGTCGCTCATCATGCTTGCCGCCTTGGGGATAATATTTCTGCGTTTAAAGAACACCTGCCGCCGCATTCCGAAGCCGTGGAAGGAAGAAAAGGTATATCTTTCAAAACTCTCGCGAAAGGATTATGCGAGAGAAAAGAAGTTAATGAAGGAGGAATGGAAATCGGCATTTTATTTCTGCAGGGCTGAGGAAGATAGGAAACAGAAGTTAAAACATCTTATGGAACTGAGGGTAAAAAAACAGCGTGCGCTGGAACGGGAGATAATCGGTGAGTGGAAAAAAGCGTGGATGATGCCCCTTCAGGAGCAGAAAAGACAGAATGACGAACTTGAGCGGTTGTACGGGATGTGGAAGGAAAAACTCATTGGTAAGTGGAGAGGGGCAAATGCCAGAATAAGCCGTACAAATAGTGAACTCGGTTGTCAGATTCCGTTGATACCAAAGCCGGAATTGCCGCCGCTTAAGAGAATTCCGGAGCCGGGAAAGCTGCCGAAACCCCGTATACCCAGATATGAAATTGATTACCACCGTCTGAAGCTTATAGAACCCGACAAACTTCTCCTCGACCGAATTCTAACACCTTTGGCAAGGGGCAAGAATATTGGCAGAATGGAGAGCGATAAGATAAAGAACATAGGGGAAAGTAGGAAGGAAAAACTGGGAATGGCCTTTGCCGCCCTGGATAAAAAATTGGATGCGGAGATTGCAAGAGCGGACAGCAAAATCAGGATGGAAAGAGAGCGGACAGCAAAAAGCAGAAGGATTAAAGAGCAGAGGCAGAAGATTGAAGCTGAAAAGATAAGGGCAAAACGGAGAATCGAAGAAGAAAACAGGAGAATGAAAGAGAAAATGTCCCGGGATAAGGAGGCGGTGAAGAGGAGATTTGGAAGAAAGCCGGGAAATAAGTAACACCGGATTGAAAATCTGGTAACAAGATGTTTTTGCTTCAAACAACTACAAAATTTAGAAATGCTTATACCTAATGAAGGTAAATAATCCATTGGGATGAGAGAATTAATTCAGATAATATGGGGCAGAGTTCTTCTAGGCTAAAACACTTGAACCCTTTCTCTGGGAAAGGAAGCGTTTCATCGGAAAGAAACTTAAAAAAGAGTTAAATTC
>CAZQQE010000125.1:0-3247 GCA_964595325.1 uncultured Thermoplasmatales archaeon
GTTACCGTAATCGCATGATACGGCGGCGGGCCTGCCTGCAAGATGCGTCTCTATACTATCGTTTTCCATATCCCACGAATCCAGAGGCTCGGAAGGGTTGAATTTGTATTTCCACGCGTGTATGCTCGTACTTTCATTTCCATGGGGCCCGGAGATATTTTCATCGGGATACCATGCCAGCACCGCAACATTATTTCCGTCGGGAATAAGAGCGGGACCGCCCACCCATCGTATTATTCTGGTATCATGTCCGTAACCTTTGAATATCGGATGGCTCGTATTCACCCTGCAGTGCTGGCATACGCCCGAACCATCTATGGACAGATTGTACCATACATATGCCGACTGCCCGATGCGGGCCGGGTTGCCTGCAAGGCTGCATGCTACAGGGTCTCCCATGTCCTGATATGATTTGACCGGTGCAATCCCGATAGCCGAGCAGCTCATGAACCACTCCCATGCCGTGTCTTTTTTCCATCCCCGTTCCGAAGCACTCAGAAGTCCCTCCGAGGCTATATTTGCACCGCCGCAGGTTCCGAAATATCCGCCCCCGCTGGCCACAAAATTCATTATTTCCCTTTTCCACTGTGAAAACTCACTGTTTGCCGGCCGTCTGAACTCCTTGCCTATGCCGGGTATTATGAGCAAATCGTAGTTTTTCAATTTCCCTGCGGATATCTGTGCATCTGCAACGAATTTAGCCTTGAATTCGTAAGTGGTATTCCTGCATGTCCAGGAATAATCGTTCAGTATTTCTTTCATTTCCGGCGGCGAGGTGAATGATGGTATGGCAGAGTTGAGTATTGCGACTTTTATACAAATAAGGTTTTTCGGAATGGGGCATTTCTCCGTAGCATGAACATCACCGTGAGTGAAAGTGGAGGCAGTCCCGCTTGTCATAACAAAGAGCAGGGCTACCGAAACGAGTTTTTTCATCATGTTACCTTTAACGTTCCTGGAATTAAATGCTTTTAGAAATATTTATAAATAAACATCCAATACATAAACGTTCATAATTTGAACGTTCAAAATATGGGTGATTAATATGAAAATACTGCTATTGCAGGCATTCGGTAACCCGGATGCCACGCCGTATGAGAAATTCATTGAAAAGGTATGGCTTCTCTGGCCCTCATGCACACTGGAACAGCTGGCTGAGCTGACACCACGAAAGCATTCTGTGACCGCAATAAACAATCTCAATGACGACAGACTCAGAAAAATCGATTTCTCTGATTATGAACTGGCCGGCATAAGTTACTTCACCGCGACAGCATACAAAGCGTATGAAATGGCAGATAGATTGAGAGAGCATGGAGTGAAGGTTGTGCTCGGAGGATATCATGCCTCTGCCATGCCCGAAGAGGCAAAGCAGCATGCTGATGCGGTTGTAATCGGAGAAGCGGAAGACAGCTGGCCGAGATTGCTTGAAGATGCGGAGAAAGGCAGATTGATGCCGTTCTATTCACAAAGCAATCCTGTCACGGCCGAAGATATACCCTGTGCAACCGGGATAAACAGGTCTCTGAGCCCCATAGGCGGTATAGAAGCAACCAGAGGATGCATAAATCGTTGCGAATTCTGTTCCATATCACACTCTCCCATGGGCTCGAGGTTGAGGTTAAAACCGGTGGAGAGAGTCATAAAAGCAATAGAAAAGCTTCCTCACAATTACTTCATATTCATGGACTCCTCTTTGAGTCTGAACCCGTCCTACTCAAAAAAACTTTTTAGAGAGATGAAAGAGCTTGATAAAAAATTTGCATGTTTTTTCAACGCAAATGTTGTTGATGACGAAGAGATCATAAAACTTTCAAGCGATGCGGGATGCATAGCATGCGCGATAGGTTTTGAGAGCATATCTCAGTCAAATATCGATTCCCTGCACAAAAAAACCAACGATGTGAATAAATACGGGGATTTGGTAAAAAAACTTCACGAGTACGGCATAGCTGTCATGTCATCGCTGGCTTTCGGATTCGACGGAGACATGCCGGATGTGTTTGGCACGACGCTTGAAAAGTTGAATGAATGGAATGTGGATTCCACGGGTGCTAACATACTCACGCCGCTGCCCGGAACGCCCCTTTTTTCCCGCCTTTCGAGAGAGCACAGGATATTGACCATTGACTGGTCCAAATACGATTTGTACCATGCGGTATTTCAGCCCAGGAATATGACACCGGATGAGCTGTATGAGGGTACAAGACAATTTGTAAAGAGATTTTACAGAGCATCGGGTATCGCAGGAAGGCTCATCTCTGTTCTCCGGCTCGGGTGGTACCCCTTTCTCAGCATGCTCGAACACAATGTCACATCACGGCTTATATACAACAGCGTATTCGCCGGCATAAATCTTTAAATCTGCTTTCATTTCATTATCATGCTTCTCATAAAAGATGCGAGCGAGGTTTTTTTGCCCGACGGAGTTCAAAAGAATGTATCCATTCTGGTCGAAAACGGCAGGATAAAGAAAATCGGTAAAAATCTTGATGGAAAAGATGCCGAGATAGTGGATGCAACCGGGAAAACGATTCTGCCGGGCTTTGTTGACTGCCATACTCATGCGATTTTTGCAGGCTCGAGGGAATTCGAACTCGAGATGAAGTTGAACGGCAAAACATATGAATATATAGCGGAACACGGGGGCGGGATAAACTACACGGTGAGGGAAACGAGGGAAGCCCCGTCCTATCAACTTTTTTCGGAAGCAAAGAAAAGGCTTGACCGTATGCTTGAATATGGCACGACGACGGCGGAGGTGAAAAGCGGGTACGGGCTTGATTTGGAAAGCGAAGTCAAAATACTCAAGGTTGCAAAGGAACTGAACGAGAAACATAGTGTGGATGTAATTCCGACATTTCTGGGGGCTCATGCTGTTCCTCCTGAGATGGACAAAGACGATTATGTTGATACCGTAGTCGATGAGATGATTCCGATAGTTGCAGATGAAAAACTTGCCAGATTCTGCGATGTTTTCTGCGAGAGGGGCTATTTCACTCTGGAAGAATCAAAAAGAATACTTGAGGCGGGAAAAGAGCACGGACTGGCACCGAAAATACATGCTGACGAGTTCACATCATGCGGGGGGGCGGGGCTGGCGGCGGAAATGCATGCGATAAGCGCCGACCACCTTCTCATGGCATCCGATAGTGGGATAAGGCAAATGGCGAAGGCAGGCGTGACCGCCGTGCTGCTGCCCGCCGTGCCGTTTTCGTTGATGAAGGATGGGTATGCGCCGGCGAGA
>CAZQQE010000126.1:0-3092 GCA_964595325.1 uncultured Thermoplasmatales archaeon
CATAGAGAAGGGGGATTATTCCCATCTCAGGACGTTCCACCACAACTTCATATTCTTCGGCATGATGCACTTCCAGGATTACTACAACTATGATGTCAACCGTGGCCAGAGATGCAGCATACACTACTCTGCAGGTTCGAGAACCATACCGTTCTGCACGTACAACGTTTTCCCGTCCATCCACCGCGACAGATTTTTGAAGAATCACAAACTCGGCGGGGATATGGATGAGGAACTCAAGAAAAAATCGTTGAAGACGAAGGAGAGGGTGGTTGAATTCAGGAAGAGGAAGGACGAGATAGTGAAGTCACCCATATACAAGGAAGTCTACAACCTCGAGGATTGGTGATAAACTTTTCGGTACGGAACGGGAAAAATAAAGCGGGCTCGAGGGGATTCGAACCCCTGACCGACAGGTTAAGAGCCTGCTGCTCTACCTAGCTGAGCCACGAGCCCCGACTGCAATGCAATGTCCAATTCCCTATAAAAATTTAATGTTGCTATTCCACTCTCGATATGTATTTTGCGTCTATTTCGTCGGATATGCAGACTTCCTTGCTTGCCTTTCTTATATCTACGCCATCCTCCATCGCACGTGCCGCATCCACTCTCAGTATAACCGGATTTTCCGTTCTTACCTTTCCGGCTTCCATTGCCTTCTCCTTGCTTTCGCTCAGATGGACTTTTGTCCTGTCTGTCGGAAACAGACCCTGTTCGAGAACGATTTCCGCCTCCTCCTCGGTGACGGGATAGAAAAGCTCATCCACATCGGCAGGCGGCAGGTCTGTTAAATCTATGTCAATGGTATGCGCGTATGTTGCGCGTATCCGCCCCCCCTCCGCCTGATATCGCCCCTTCTCGTCCGTCTCAACTATCGCCATTATGTGTTTTTTCCTCAGCCAGTGGAAGTTCATCCGGGTATTCTTTATGGCATTGACCATATCGTCTATGTCAACCCATCCGTGCTCGTCCATCTCAACGTCGAACTGCTCCGGGAAATGTCTCAGTATCCCGGCCATCGTACCGCTGAGTTTTTTTATCTCACGGTCGTTCATCAAAAACTTTCCCTTCTCTCCGCATACGGGGCACTTCTCGCCCCTATAATAGCCGTGTTCGGCACATTCAGCTAACATTTCATCACTTTTTTAACTCCCCTAAAGTTGTTTTCCTTTCAGCAAACGCATTATGCTTGTGAATTGATTCTAAGCTTTCGCTCCGGGCTATGATTTCGGTATCATCAGGCAGGTTGCCGTACCTGTCCAGAACGTTCGCAAGCATATCTCTCACAACATCCTCGACAAATTTCGGGTTTTCATGGGCATGAATAACAACATCCTTCTCGTCTCCTCTCTTCAAAATTTCATATGTGGGAGAGCTCATAGACGCCTCTGCGATATCAATAAGGTTGTCGGCGTCCACGCCGTCCCTGCTCTCCATCACAAGCGTTGATATGCTCCGCTGGTTGTGAGTCATCTTGACATCTTTCCCGTATGCCTCCCTTATTGTTTCCATGGCGCAGGGGCAGGCGGTCATCCCCATGACCTCGACACCTATGAACTTCCTTATTTTGTCTTCTTTGGTAGCAACAGCCTCCGACATTATCCGATAAGGTTCCATTGTCTTCCTCTTGCCCGGCGTAAACCTATCCAGAAAATAATCTGCAGATGCATGAACTTCAGAGCGCGTGGCATACTCATGCTTTTGAAGAAGTTTTTCCGCTATCTCGCCGCAGAGTTCCTCGAGGCTGGAAGAAGGCTCGCGGATAGACTGCTCAACCACTTCTTCTATAACTTCTGAATTTCTTGATAAATCACTTCCTTTTTTAGAAGCGGGCAGATCCACAAATACATCCATGTCGAGTATCAGCTGCACGGTCTTTTTCGGCCGTTTTATGTATACTTGCTTTTTGATTCCCTTTGTACCAACCCTCGTCAGCTTGAAACTTGAACGGGGTTTCCATGATTGCACGTCTGGCAAACCCATGCTACGGCAATGTGCCGTGGCATATTAATTTTATGCCCAGCTGGCAGGTGATGCTGAACGATAATTATTTAAAATGGAAAGACATTTATAGTCTGGAGGCAAAAATATGAAAGAAGCAAAAAAAAGCAAAAAAATGGTTTTGGGAGCTATGGCGATAGTAGTGGTGATGCTTATCAGCGCTACATCTGCAATAGGCTTTTCAGGGAACACTACAAAGGTAACTGGAGTACCTACGATACATGCAGCACAGACACCGATATCGATGGCAAAAGCAGGGCTTGGAAATGTGCTCATTTCGTCAGATAACCCCACTGGAGACGACCAGCATCCGAGGGTAGCTTCTGCAGCAGGTATGCCTGTTGTGGTATATGAAAAAGCATTGAGCATACTGCAAATCACGAACCCTTTGTGTTATTCTACTGATGGCGGAGCAACATGGACTATGTGGAATGATATCGATGCAGCAGACTACGGAGGTACACTATTCAAGAATCCTGTCGTGATATACATTCCCGATACAGATCAGATAGTTTTAGACCTGCAAGACCCGACTACTGCTGGAATATCCTTCAGTTTCTGGTTCCAGAGTGATCTGGCCAGTGCCACTCAGAGTGAAGGCGGTGTCCAGTGGAATACTGATGACGAAACACAATGTGCAGCCACAAATGTCGGACCGTACATGGTATACCTGTTTGTCGATGATTCAAACAATGAGCAGGGTTTGAACCTTCAGTATCTGAGATGGGATGTAAAGGACAGTACCTACAAATTCCCGCCTGACGACGGATACGGCGCAGCCGGCGGTTACTATGATGCTGAGTCTATTACCCATACCAGC
Organism: uncultured Thermoplasmatales archaeon; assembly: GCA_964595325.1. Taxonomy (GTDB): domain Archaea; phylum Thermoplasmatota; class E2; order UBA202; family DSCA01; genus VBQP01. The sequence continues at coordinate 2,822 of CAZQQE010000126.1, forward strand.
CCGGCCAACAACATAGAAATTAGTTCAGGGTCTGAGAGAATGTACCTTGTCGAGGAACACCCGAATGCCACCACGGGCAAGCTGGAAATAATCTACAAGGAAACAGTAACAGACCTTAATCCCAACTCCGACACATGTCTCTTTACCGGTGGCGGAGGCCAGGGCGGAATGGATAAGTATGCCGATATAGAAGTCTGGCCGTGGCAGGGAATATTCGTGAGCAATGCACTTCACAACTACAGGGACCCCGATGTAGCCACTTCCGGAACCA
>CAZQQE010000127.1:0-3010 GCA_964595325.1 uncultured Thermoplasmatales archaeon
CCAGGGAAGAGATGATGCTGAGAAGGTTAAATATTTCATAAAAGATGGCATAGAGCAGTGGGGAATAAAGTATGTGATGCTTGTCGGCGATATAAGCAAGGTTCCGTGCAGGCAGGTATGGAGTTTCTGGGGGGGAGGGCGGATGTATTCAGACCAGTATTATGCGGACATATATGATGCGAACGGAAGTTTCTGCAGCTGGGATTCCAACGGCAATAACAAATTCGGAGAAACAGACTCGGACGGGGGTATGGTGGATTCCGTCGACCTGTATTCCGACGTTTACGTCGGCAGATGGGCATGCAACAACACGGAAGAAGTCAATACCGTGGTAAACAAAACGATAAAATATGAGGATGAAACGTACGGACAGGAGTGGTTCGACAACATGATACTGATGGGAGGCGATACATTTCCCATATGGAATAACATAGCAGAAGGCGAAACGGTGAACAAATATGTCGAGAATGCAACACCGAATTTCAACCACATAAAATTACAGACATCCCTGCACAATTTCCTGCCTAACAAAATAAACGAGGCTATGACAGGCGGCGCCGGCTTCGTATCATTCTCCGGTCACGGCTTCGAATACGGCTTCGGGACGTATCCGAAAAACAGCAGGTGGATGATTGCTTACTACACACCTTACCTGCTTGCCCTCAATAATGGAGGTAAGTTACCTATCATATTCTTCGATGCGTGCCTTACCGCAAAACTGGACTACCACATGTTGGGCAATCCCAACGTGCCCTGCATAGCATGGTGTTTGGTTAAGAAGGCAGACGGAGGGTCGATTGCCACCATAGGGGCAACGGAGACGGCGACAACGACGGTCGATGCGTCCGGTCCGCACGGGCAGGCAGGTTACATGAATCTGCACTTCTTTATGGCTTACAAACCCGGCATACACGTCTCGGAAATGCTGGTGAGTGCCCAGAATGATTACCTCAACGGCGTTGCAGGGGGAACGGCAAACGACAGATTCTACATAATGACGATAGAACAATTTATCCTGCTCGGCGACCCCAGTCTCAAGGTTGGCGGATATCCGCAGTAATGTCCAAAAGAATTTATATGCCGCCCCATATTTGGAAACTATGACCATGGATTGGGGAATGAAGAATCGGCTGTCGAGAATAATAAAGAAAGATGGGCATACGGTCATGCTTGCTGTCGACCACGGATATTTCATGGGGCCCACGACGGGACTTGAGAAACTTGATGAAATGGTAAATCCTCTTTTGCCGTATGCAGACACCCTGATGCTCACCCGCGGTGCGCTGAGAAATTATATCGAGCCGGATGTTGACATCCCCATAGTCCTGCGTGTTTCGGGAGGAACGAGCATCATAAATAAGGAACTTCTGCATGAAGGCATTGTTGTATCTATGGAAGATGCCATCCGATTGAATGTGGCAGGCGTGGCTTTTTCAATCATGGTGGGTGCCGACTTCGAAAGGGATACGCTTCTGGGACTTACAAAGGTCATAGACGAGGCAGAAAGATACGGCATTCCTGTCGTGGCTGTCACCGCCGTCGGCAGAGACATGGTGAAGGACGCCCGCTATCTCAGCCTTGCCTCTAGAATGGCGGCAGAACTCGGAGCACATATCGTAAAAACGTACTACTGCGAGAACTTTGAAAGGGTGGTGGACACGTGCCCCGTGCCGGTCGTCATAGCGGGCGGGAAGAAGCTGCCGGAGAAAGACGCACTTCATATGGCTTACAATGCAATCGAGGCGGGGGCGGCGGGCGTCGACATGGGAAGGAACATATTCCAGTCCTCAAGCCCGGTTGCAATGATAAAGGCGGTTCGTGCAATAGTGCACGAGAAAGCAACGGCAGATGAAGCATACCGGATTTTCGAAGAAGAGATAGGGAAATAAAGCACATAAACAATTACGGAAGAACAAAAATGCTTCTGCTTATCTTCTTTTTATTTCATCCTAACAACTTTTAAAAATTTGGCGGGGTTACATGGGCAATGAAAGTTGCGATGTACTACAATAACAAAGATGTGCGTGTTGAAGAAATGCCCGTTCCAGAGATAGGACGAAAGGAATTGCTGGTGAAGATGAGAGCATGCGGCATATGCGGCAGCGATGTCATGGAATGGTATCGCCTCAAGACAGCGCCTCGCGTTCTGGGCCATGAGATGACAGGAGACATTGTGAAAGTAGGAGAGGAAGTAAAGGGCTACAAAGTGGGTGACAGAGTTTTTGTTTCGCATCATGTTCCGTGTGGCAAATGCCGCTATTGTTTAAACGACCAGCATACTCTGTGCGATACTCTGCATTCAACAAACTTCTACCCCGGGGGCTTTTCGGAATACATACGAGTGCCTGCAATAAACGTTGAGAAGGGAACTTTCGTTCTGCCCGATAACATTTCATACGAGATGGGCACATTCATAGAACCCCTCGGATGCGTTGTCCGGGGCATGCGGATAGCCCGATTCAAAAAAGGACAAACAATGCTGGTCATAGGAAGTGGTATAACAGGGCTGCTTCATATCAAGCTCGCAAAGGCAATGGGAGCAAAACTCATCATTGCCACCGATATAAACGAATACCGGCTGAAGAAGGCAAAAGAAATGGGAGCTGACCTTGTTCTGCACGCAAGCGACGACATTGCCGGCGAAATAAAAAGAATAAATGACGGATATCTGCCGGATATGGTGGTGACGTGCACCGGAGCGCCGCAGGCGGTGAATCAGGCGATAAACCTTGTGGGAAGGGGCGGCACGATTCTTTTCTTTGCCCCGACAGAGCCCGGTCTGGATATTCCCTTTCCGCTTTTCGAGCTGTGGAATAAAGGCGTGACGATGGTTTCCACATATGCCGCTGCGCCCCGCGACATTGAGGAAGCCATAGAACTACTGAGTTCCGGAAGAGTGAGGGTGGAGGATATGATTACGCACCGCCTGCCTCTCGACGAGGTGCAGAAAGGATTCGATCTGGTGGCAGGGGCGAAGGACTCCATAAAGGTGATTATCGAGCCGTAGGCA
>CAZQQE010000128.1:0-2992 GCA_964595325.1 uncultured Thermoplasmatales archaeon
GGTGAATAAAGACGACAGCAACGATTTCTTCGTTCTGCCCGTATCCCTTGCAACTCCTATATCACAGCCCCCGCTGATTCAAAAAATTCTACAGCATTTCCCTTTGCTCTGGAACATTCTTTGTGAATACTTTCCATTCGTATGACGTTGCCGTTTCAATGTTATGACCCGAGTTTCGCTCTCTCAAGTATCGTCCTTGCCTTCTTCTCGACGGGCAAATCAATCATCTTTCCATTAAGGGAGGCGGTTCCGAGCCCCTTTGCCTTCGCCTCGTTAATGGCATCTACTATCTTTTTTGCTTCCTCGATTTCCTCTTCGGTGGGTGTAAAGCATTCGTGTATTACTTCTATCTGATTTGGATGGATTACGCCTTTGCCGTCGAATCCCATCTCGACTATTTTTGTTGTTTCCTCTCTCAAACCTTCCATGTTTCTGGCATCGGAATAGACGGTATCGAGTGCCTGAACGCCGTGTGCTTTTGCAGATACGACGATTTTCCCCCTTGCATAAAACAACGAATCCCATGTTCTCTTCCCTCCGATATCTCTTGTGAAATCCTCCGCTCCGAATGCGACGGCGACGACTCTCTTGCTTGCATCCACGATTTCAGCGATGTTCTCCACGCCCTTTGCGCTCTCCACTATGGGCATTATCTTTGCGTCCAGCCCCTCTTCTTCCAGTATGCTATCAAGTATGACCACATCCTCCCCTTTCTCCGCCTTGGGCAGGCATATGCCGTGAGGCATGCCGTATTTTATTACGGAAATGTCTTCCTTAATGTTGTTGCTGTTCACTCTGACCCACAGCTCGGAACCCCCGAAGTCGACATATTTCAGTGCATTCTTGATGAGATAACGGGCATCTTCTTTTTGTTCGGGGGCAACGGAATCCTCAAGGTCAAGTATCAAACAGTCGCAGCCGTAGACGCCGGCGCTGTTCATCATTCTGGGGCTGTTGCCGGGAACGTACATCCTACTCCGCCTCAAATTTCTGTCAGCATATTTCCTCTCCACCATTTTGTCGAGTATGTCCTCCTCGCATGCTTTCCTCAATGCTGCTTCGAGACGGGCAAGTATGACGTAATCAAGAGCACCGTTCTCTTTCACCTCGACCGAAGCCTCCACTCCGAGTTCTTTGAGCCTTTTTCTTATCAGCGTTTCTATATGCTTTCCGAACATGTCCTTTGCCTTGCCCTCGATAATGATGCTGTCACCCTCATTAACTCTGACAATGCAATCTCTCTTGTTCTCGGTTCCTGCAATCCCTTCCTTCCTTACTTTCATTTTCTCCCTCTCGCTATATCAAAATCTATGAAGTCGCAGTGGTGGACAATGACCGCCTCGGGCAGCCGTTCCACGAATTCGCCCTCCTTGGAATGAGATGCAATGATGCTGACCACCTTATTATCCAGCCCCAGTTCGGAGGCGAGGGCGGCTCCGCTGACGGGATGGCGTATAATTTTTCCCATGGCAGATTTTTTCACTTTGTTACCATCCCTCTCATATTCGAGGAGTTTCCCGACATCATGCAATATCGCACCTGCAATAAGCAAGTCCATATCAACGTCCTTTCTCACTTTTCCAACGGCATAAGCCATCTCCGCTACCCGGTTAACGTGTTCAATAAAACCTCCTGCATCAGGCAGCAGAAGGGTGAAAGGTATGCCGTCAAGAGTTTTCCATCCTCCTCTTTCCATTGCAACCTCCCAGCACTTTATGACTTTCTTCCTCAGTTCATCATCCTTTATTTCCTTTACGAGCGGAAATATCTCCTCCAGTCCATCCATTGGAATTGAATGATGTGAAAATATTAAAAATTAACCCCGCGCTTTGATTGCATCCTAAGAATATTTAAATAACAAAATATGATATCATTTCAAGGTGAGAATTGTGTCGGGGAAAAGGTGCCATGGGAACGTAACGATTTTTGGAATTGTTTTAGCTGCTTTTGTCTTTTCATCAGCCTTTTTCATGATGGCAGGAGCTCAATCTCCTCATCTTGCCGTCAATATGATTTCGCCCGACGAGGTAAACGTATGCGGGCCAGCCAACTACACATTATACATAAACAATACCGGTACAGAACCTGCCCCTAACATAACCGTAAATGTCGCCATGCCGGCAGATTTTCATTACGTGGACGGGAGCACCAACATATCTTTTCCCAACGGAACATCAAATTTGAATCCTGTTGTAAGCGGGCAAAATTTAACATGGAATTTAACACCCCTCATCAATCCGCTGAATACAAACGAATCGATAAGAATTAATTTTTCAGCCGTGCCGTACTGCAATTCAACCTCTGGTGTAAGCATGGAAACCACGGTATATTACGACAACACCTCCACCCATGCAACATCTCAATCAATGCTCGTCAATAAGGGACTGATTCTCATAGAAAAGCTCCCGCAGGAGCAGGAGGCAGGCGTCGGCGATTTGGTAAACTGGACGATTAAGGTAACAAATATCGGGACGGGACCACTTTTCAATGTTACCGTAGTTGATACACTCCAAAGCGGTCTGGTTTTGAACTCCACCACCGCCCCAAGCTGGCCCGTGTGGCATTACGACAGAATAGAAGTCGGGGAGACAAAGATTGTATATGTTGTTGCCAAGGTTGTTAAATGCGAGGATATATACAACACGGTCAACGCAAGCTGGGGATGTCACGGCGTCTGCCAGGAAACATTTGCTCAGGGCTCCGTAGTTTTGCTTGCTCGTCCTCCAGATATAAGTTACATGATAGAGCCGAGCCCGATAAGCATACCATATTGTGGTAAGGCGAAAGTATGGATGAATGTTACAAATTCCGGAGAAGGTATAGCGAAAAATATTCGTTTTATAATAAAAGGCATTCCTGATGAATATGGGATAATAAATGTTACAAATGCAACCTTTTATGAAAGCAATTCAACACTTTACGTTGGCTACATGGATAAAAATAGCTCGCAAAATATTTCATTTTATTTTGGTCCAAAACATGGCTTGGAATG
>CAZQQE010000129.1:0-2974 GCA_964595325.1 uncultured Thermoplasmatales archaeon
AGACACCGAGAAATGGTTTTGCACACAGAATGGAGCTGACCGAGCAGATAAAATAATTTGGTGGGACTGTATGCGGCATACACATATCCCCGGCAAATTTAATTTTTCATAAAAACTTTTAATCTCATGCCCATTCAAACATGCCACGATGATGATGAACGCTTCCTGAACCATGAAGACAAGATGGGCGGACTGAGTGGCTATTATTTTTATACTTTCATTCCATCTATCTATTGAATGGGATATGGAACCGTATATCCGGGAAACAAGGCGTTTGATAGAAATGTCATCAGCAGACTTGAAAGTATAGTTCCCGGAAACGTATCAACAAAAGAATCCGACAGAATCATATATTCCAGAGATTACTGGCCCATCGCGTTGAGATGGCATCTTGACGGAAAGCTTCCTGCTTTGCCAGACTGCATCGTATGGCCCGAAAACGAAGAGCAGGTGGCGGGAATAATAAAAATTGCAAATGAGTATGGCACTCCTGTCATTCCGTACGGAGAAGGCTCCGGTGTCCTCGGCGGCGCTGTTCCGGTGAAGGGGGGCATTGTCATCGATATGCGGAAGATGGACAGCGTGGTGGGCATAGATGACGAAGGGCTCATGGTCACTGCCCAGACGGGAATAAACGGGATGAATCTCGAACGGCATCTCAACCATCGTGGTTATACCATGGGTCATATCCCCCAAAGTCTGTACTGCTCAAGTCTGGGCGGATGGCTTGCGTGCAGGGCTGCAGGGCAATTCTCGACCAAATACGGCAAGATAGAGGATATCGTCATTGCAATGAGGGCTGTGCTTGCTGACGGTACCATCATACATTCAAAGGCTGTTCCCCGCTCGTCCACGGGCCCGAGGGTCGACCGCCTGCTTCTTGGCTCGGAAGGAACGCTGGGCATCATAACCGAAGCGACACTGAAGATATGGCCGTATCCCGAAGAAAAGGCAATGGCTTCCTTCACTTTTAAAGACATCTCCCACGCTCTGGAAGCGGTCAGAAAAATAATGAGAAAGAACGTCTATCCTGCCGTCGTGCGCATCTACGACGATAACGAGACCCTGCGCCACTTTCAGATAAAGGACAGATGCATGCTCGTGCTTCTGATGGAAGGCGCGAGTGAACTTGTGAAACTGGAAGAAGAGGTGTCCGTGAAGATATGCAGGGATGCCGGCGGGGAGGCGCAGGGCGAGGGGCCCGTTCTGCACTGGCTCGAAACACGCTTCAACGTGAAGGAGAGTTCAGAATTTGTGCCAAAGGGATTCATCTTCGACACCGTTGAGGTCTCAACCGGATGGAAAAATGCCCTCGGGTTGTACAATGCAATCATAAAAGCCATGCGTGCGGTCGACGGCGTAGTGGTCGCCTCCGGCCATGCCTCCCACTTCTATCCTCAGGGTGTCTGCTTCTACTTCACCTTCGGCGGGCTGCCTCCTAAAAACTCCACGCCATTCGAATTTTACGAGTCAGTATGGGATGCAATAATGGGCACATGCCTTAAGGAGGGCGGTTCGATAAGCCACCACCACGGCATAGGTCTGATGAGGATGAAATGGCTCGAGAAAGAAACGGACGGACGGTTCGAAGCTCTCAGAAAAATAAAAAATGCCATAGACCCGAACAACATAATGAATCCGGGGAAGATGACAGCGGGAGGCGGGGCAAAAGGAGGCAAAAGATGAAGGACAAATGGGTCATGGATTCACTGTCAAAAGTGCCGCTGATGACGAAGGCAAGGGCAATAAAGCATTTTTTGGCGGGAAACAAATATATTCCAAAGAAGAAAATGCATGCGGATATGGATGCTGTCATAAAATGTGCGCTCTGCCCGAATATGTGCATGTTCGACTGCCCTGTACTTGCAGCGGAGAAAAACGATTCCGTCTCGCCATCTGGAAAAATGCGTCTTGCATATTTCTTGGAGAACGGATACATTTCATCGGAAGATGCTTTTGAGAACATGTACAAATGTGCGGGGTGCGATGCATGCGAGCAGTGGTGCCCCTTCGATTTTTCCGTCGGCGACCTGCTGAAAGGAGTAAGAGAAGACATTGCGGCTGAGGGAAAGGCCCCGTCCAATATCATGGAAATAAAGGAAAAATTGGAAAAGGAGCATGTGATGTACGAAAAGAGTTACAGCACTCCTGAAGGCCCTCATGGGGAAGGTGGAATACTTTATTTCATGGGATGCGAGGTTTCCTCTCACAGACCGGAAATTGCAGACTCGATGGTAAAAATTTTTGAGGAAAAAGGGGAAAAATACGAAATCATGGAGGATGAGTGGTGTTGCGGTTCTCCTCTTCTGAATCTTGGTTTTACGGACGATTTCAAAAAATTTGCAGAGCACAACGTGAAAGCCATAGAAGACAGCGGATGCGACACGATGGTGTGCAGTTGCCCGACATGCACGCATATGTTCAGAGATATTTATCCGAAATTCGGGTTCAAGATAAAAGCGAAGATTGTACATTCATCCGAATATCTGCTCGATGTTGTGAAGGATGAGAAATCGCCTGCAGCAGTTGAAAAGGAAGCCGTGTATCATGACCCCTGTGTTCTTGTAAGAAAACTCGGACTCGAGGAAGAACCGAGGGAATTGATAAGGAAAGCAGGAGTGAAATTGAAGGAACCGGAATTTCACGGCAAAGATACGAAGTGCTGCGGCATGGGAGGCAGCATGGGTTCGACAAATCCGGACATAGCATCGAAAATTTCAGATGCAAGACTGAAAGAACTTAAAGAAAAATCGGACTGCATTGTAACAGCCTGCCCCACATGCAAAACATCTTTTGAGGGAAATAACATGGAAGTTCTCGATATTTCCGAAGTCGTATTAAACATGCTCCGCCACCAGAGCAAGCGGTAAAGAAAGAGCCCTTTCTTTAGAAAAGAAAGTTCTTCAGCCCAAAGAAACTTCCTCAAAAATATTGATTTCCCCATGAGGATCTTTCCAAAAGGGTTGGTTTTCTT
>CAZQQE010000130.1:0-2932 GCA_964595325.1 uncultured Thermoplasmatales archaeon
TCCTCCGCCTCCATGATTGTCTCTGCAATAATCCTGCACGCCCGTCTGTCATTCCATTCCTTCTCGGTACTCCCCGTTTCAATGAAAAATGCAGGTGTTGAAAGGTAAGGGCCATGGTGGGTTACTTCGTAACAGACATCGTAATCCGTTCCGTCCGCCTTTTTTCGGAGCAGGCTGAGAGCGGCCAGCATGAGGGACGGAGACGAAGGAACAAACTCCCTGCTTTTTCCTCCCAGCTTCGCTTCGCCGGGATTGCCTATGGGATGGACGGACAGCGTTTTTCTGCCCGATTCCGATGTATGGCGTGAGGCGAATATGATTGTTTCCGGCTTGCCATATTTGCTTATCTCTCGGTCGATGTCGTCGTGATAAATATGCCGGTCGTCTATGAAATACATGAGTCTGTCGCCGGATATATAAACGCCATCATCAGTCTTCTCCCATTCATTAACGGCAAGGAGTTCTTTCCCTATGCACATGCTTGCGATATCCGCTCTCGAAACAACTATGGCAATCACAAAACTTTATGTGTACAGCCCTATTTATGCCTTAATGCCCCACAACCGCACCAAGGACGAACTCGGCCATTTCATAAAGAAGCTTGAGCAGCAGGCCCTTGAGACAGCCGAAGAAAGGCATCCCATTTACATAAAGGCAGGTCTCAAAGATGCAGGATTTGTGCTGGACGTAGGCTGCGGCTCGGGTGCGGTAACGAAAGACCTTGCTTCCCATACAAACGGGATTGTCATAGCCCTTGACGATTCGCCGGATATGGTCGGCACCGCGAGGAAAATACTCGAGGATTCAAAAAACGTCCAGCTATGCACTGGAGATGCCCACAACCTGCCATTCGCAGACAATTCTTTCGATATAGCGATATGCAATCTTGTTCTGATGTGGTCCGAAGACCCGCAAATTGTTGTCAATGAGATGGCCCGTGTCGTGAAGCCGGGAGGGAAGGTGGTGGCGTCCCTCGAGCCCGATTTCGGCGGCAAAATTCACTGGCCCGAAAACGACAGAGTCGACCCGATATTTGCGGGAGATGCAATAAAGAAAAGAGGAGGTGACCCTCACATAGGGCGGAAGCTTCGTATGTTATTCACAAAGGCGGGGCTGGAGGCGGAGGTGGGCATAGGCAACCAGAGAATATGGAGCTGCGAAGAGGACAGGGCATCTTATATCCGTTCAAGAGAATTTTACTGGGGCGTTCTGAGAAAGGCAGGAATGAGCGACGACGAGATAATGTCATGGGAAGCGGAATATCTGAAATCTCTTGACAGCGGTATACAACTCAACTTCTTTCCCCAATTTTATGCGATAGGAACCAAAGGAGAATAAAAGGTGGTTTCGCAAAATCAGCAAATGCGGCACTGCTTTAGTACCATGATTGTTTAGTACCCTAATTGTATTCATATATAGGTTTCAATTCGGGACGATAATTATCACCGGAAGAAAATTCACTCCTGATTTGGAACATTATCGCAAATTATAACATGGAGAAATGCATTTACTTTTTAATGCAGGAGAGGATAGGGGTAATATACGGTGACACCACCTCCACCGCCTTCACGTTTGCATCCAACAGGCAAATAAAGAGGCTTGATTACGTATATGTCATCCACGAAGGAAGGAAGATTCTGGCGCAGATAAGGGAAGTGAAGAGGATATCGAAAATTTCGTTCGAAAAAGTTTTTACCGAGGAAAACAGGGAAGAGGAAGAAAAAATTTCCGCATCTGCAGACGTCATCGGGTATAACGGAAGAAACGGGCTTTGCACACCCCGCACACCGTTCAAGCAGGGAAATTACGTTTACATGGCGGACGAGGGAATTGTGAGGGAAGTGCTGGGATTGAAAGAGAAAGGTGCGTACATAGGTCTGCTGAAAGACCTCGACATAAAGGTTTATCTGGATATAAATACCCTTCTTCAGAAGCATATTTCTATACTTGCAAAGAGCGGGAGCGGCAAGAGCTATGCAATGGGCGTGATAATAGAAGAACTCATAGAGAACGATGTTCCGGTGGTGATAGTGGATCCCCACGGCGAATATTCCTCGCTTATACACCCCAATCTTGACAAAAACGAACTGGAAATGATGAAAAGGTTTGATGTGAAACCGAAGGGGTATGGCAGAAACGTTGTTCAGTACTCCCCGGGCAATGAGGCGAATCCAGATTCGATACCATTCTATCTCGATGAGATTAATCTGGAATTGAACGACCTGCTGGACGTCATGCCGTCCAGAATAACGGGTGTGCAGAAAGGTATACTTTATCAGGCGATAAAAGAGGTGAAGGAAAGGAAGAGAATATATCTCCTTGAGGATGTCATAGACGAACTGAAGAGGGGCAAAAGCAGCGCAAAATGGAATCTCATCCCCCAGCTAGAGGAGTTGAATGACATGGGGCTTTTTTCGGCAGATGCAACACCCATAGATACGCTTGTTCAAAAAGGTAGATGCTCCATAATAAATCTGAGGGGCATACCGCCCCATATACAGGATGTCGTCGTCTCCCATACATTGACAAAGTTATTCGAGGAAAGAAAGAAGAACAACATTCCCCCGTTCATGGTTGTTATAGAGGAATCGCATCGGTACTGCCCCGAGAGGGGACAGGGAGGGGCAATATCATCGGATATAATAAGGACAATAGCATCCGAGGGGCGCAAATTCGGCATGGGACTGGCAATAGTCAGCCAGCGTCCGGCCAGAGTGGAGAAAAATGTGGTATCCCAGTGCAACACCCAGATAATACTGAAAACCACGAATCCCAATGATGTGAAGGCGATAGTGGCATCGGTGGAAGGGCTGACGCAGGGAGCCGCCGAGGAGATTCAGCGACTTCCGATAGGAACGGCAATCGTGAGCGGCCTTCCGATAAATGCGCCTCTGTTCGTGGAGATAAGGGTAAGACGGTCGAGCCATGGCGG
>CAZQQE010000131.1:0-2913 GCA_964595325.1 uncultured Thermoplasmatales archaeon
CGCAAAAAGGGCGATGTTTATTTCCTTATCGAACAGATAACGCATCATATTCACCGCCTCCTCGTCGCTTTCTCCCAGTCCTATGATGATATGGGCGGTGGCATTCCCGAAAATTTCTTTTGCATTGTCAAGCCCCCTGAGGTATTCCTTCCACGTCGGAACGTTCTTCTTCCATTTATTAAAGAGTTCTTCGGTGCAGCAATCCAGCCCTATCCCTATCCGTTCCACTCCTGCATTTTTTATCCGCTCCATATTTTCCCTGCTCGTAGGATTCATCGAGACCGAAATGGGAATGCCGTATGCTTCCAGTTTTCCGGCAATCTCCACAATGTCATCAATCACATTGTCATAATACAAACTCTGTATGCATATCCTGCCGACCCTTCCGTCGAGACGGCTGATTTTTTTCTCCACCTCTTCAAGAGAAAAGTAAGGCCATCTGACCCTCGAAAGAAAATCCCTTCCCTGCGTGCAATAAGCGCATGCTCCTTTGCATTCGTTTCCGACCATGAGGTATAACGTGGTAGGCATAACATCAGTTGCCCAGTCCTTCAGCCCGAGCAGCGATGCCGTTGCCGTGGAAACCCTTATCTCATTCATTGTATGCCTCCTTCCCTATCATGGGAACAAATGCGCATCCCCCCAGATTTTTTTCGGTTATGCCGTTATTTTTTTCTATGAGCATAAGGTCGCATATCCTGTGCCCTACAGGTATGACCATTTTTCCGTGGGGAGAGAGCTGTTCGACAAGGCGGGGCGGGGCGGAGGGGGCCGCACATGTTGCGTATATGCGGTCGAAAGGACTGTATTTCTCCAGCCCCACGGAGCCGTCGCCCGCCACCACCGTCACATTATTTATTCCCAGTTTTTCGAAATTTTTTCTGGCTTTTTCCGCAAGTTCTTTTATTCTTTCCACGGTGTAAATGTGCCCTTCCGTTGCTATTTTTGCCGTGACCGCCGCATGGTAGCCCGTTCCCGTGCCTATCTCCAGAACCTTGCTGTCTCTCTGTATATCAAGTGCTTCGGACATTATGGCAACCATGTGGGGAGCTGAAATTGTCTGGCCATAGCCTATCTCAAGGGGCATATCATAATACGCCTGATTTTTCACACTTTCCGGTACAAACAGTTCCCTGGGTACAGCCCTTATAGCGTCTATGACTTTCTCTGATGACAGATATCCTATGTGCATGAGCCTTCTGATAAGTTCTTCCTTCTCCACGTGAAAGAAATTTGAGTTTGTACTTAAATGTTCTCCGGTTGTCATGATGGAACAAAATTGTCATACCGGAACAAAATATATATATCGCTTTTTAATTGTCATCTGTGAATGAGGGAGAAAGGGGCGTAGAGGAGGCAATAAGTGAACTTAGGGAGAAAATTGCCGAACTCAGTGATTTTGCCGATATATATTCCGTCATTGCCCGGGACAGCATAATATTCAACCTTGATTCCAAGGGAAATTTTACTTCGGTTAAAAAGGGAGAGATGCTCCTCCGGTCGTTTAACGGTAAGCCCTTTCTCTCCGTCGTATCCAGAGAAGACAGAAAAAACGCAGCGGATATGTTCATGAAATGCCTTTCCGGAGAAAAAATATATGCTTCGATAAAAGCGGAAGGAAAGGAGTTCAACGTAACTGCAATACCTGTAAGAAAGGGAGGGAAAATAGGCGGGGTACAGGGCATGGCCCGTGAAGTGGCTGCCCGTAATGATTTCGGGAAGCTCCTCGATGTCGTCGATAATCCCATGTGCATTTCGGATCTGCTGGGAAATATATCTGCTGCAAATAGCGAATGTACTTCTCTTTTCGGCTGCGAAGAAATGAAAGGGAAAAATATTTTTGACTTTATAGACGAGTCATATGCTGCCGGCGTGAGGGAGCAGGCAAGAAAGGCGATGGAAGGCATATACAAAAAAAATGAGGTGTATGTCGTCACCGGCAAAGGGATAAAAATTCCGGCTGAGATTTATGTTAGGGGAATCAACAATGAGGATGAACTTCTTTTTTCGATAAGGGAAACAACAGGCAAGAAAGCCATGGAGCGGGAGGCGGAGGAGGCGGCGGGGCGAATGGACAGAAGTTTCCAGCAATTCAGAGAAAAACTATCTGCAGTGAGCAATGCAGGAAACAAAACATCTATACAGGAATTGTATGATGAGGCGGTTAACATCATGCTTGAATTTTTCGGTGCAGACCACTGCATCATTGCCGTACCGTCGGACGGCAACATAGCCATAGCCGCCGGCGGCGGGGGGTTGATTGATGAGGTATTCGAAGAGGGTGAAATAAAGGAAGCCCTTGAATCCGGCCCTGAGATTCGTGAAGGAAGATATGAAGCGCACGGAGAAAAGGGAGGAAAGATGTACGTTCCCCTTTCATATTACGGAAACGTTGTGGGGGTGCTTGGGGTTGCAGGCATGAGCAGTACCTTTTCCGATGACGACCTCCTTGTCATAAACATTCTTTCACGAGATATTGCAAAGTCCGTTTTGTATCTGGAGAATAAGGAATCTCTCGGAAGATACATGGAAACTCTGAACAATGCGGTTGAGGGCATATACAGAACAACATTCGACGGAAAAATACTCGAGGCAAATCCTGCATTTCTGAAGCTTTTTGGGTATGAAGGGAGAAAGGAAGAATTGAAAGGCATAAATGCGGAACAGCTGTTCCTCAAACCGGAAGACCGCAAGAATTTTCTTGAAGCCCTGGAGAAAAACGGGACCGTCAGCCGTTTCGAAACGAGATATGTCACGAGAGATAAAAAAATCATATTCGGAAGAGAGTCTGCATGGGTGGTGCCTTACGGCGACGGCAGGGCGATAGAGGGCATATTCCATGATATAAGCCATGAAAAAGAGCTTGAGGAGGATGCCAGATTTTACAACTCCCTTTTGAGGCATGACATCTAC
>CAZQQE010000132.1:0-2886 GCA_964595325.1 uncultured Thermoplasmatales archaeon
GGCATCCGATAGTGGGATACGGCAAATGGCGAAGGCAGGCGTGACCGCGGTGCTGCTGCCCGCCGTGACGTTTTCGTTGATGAAGAATAGGTATGCGCCGGCGAGAAAAATGATTTCCACGGGCGTTAAAGTGGCGCTGGCAACCGATTTGAACCCCAACTGCTGGACGGAGAATATGCAACTCGTCATTCAGCTTGCGTGCTTCAAGATGGGCATGACGCCTGAGGAAGCAATAAAGGGGGCGACGATAAATGCAGCGAGGGCGATAGGGATGGAAAAGGAGGTAGGGAGCATAGAGGAAGGGAAAAAGGCTGATTTGCTGGTGATAGATGCGCCGTCGCATGTCTTCATCCCGTACCACTTCGGCGTGAATCTGGTTGAGAAGGTGATAAAGAATGGAAAGGTAGTATGAAGGCGGTAGTCCTGCTCTCCGGCGGCATAGACTCGCCCGTTGCCCTCTACATCATGGCAAAAAAAATGGAATGCATCGCCCTCCACATGAACAACGAGCCGTTCGGCGGCGGGGAGGCGGAAAAAGTTACGGAAATGGTTAACCGGATTTCCAGCATCACGAACAAGAAAATAGAACTGTACACCGTGCCGTTCGGAAAAACCATACAGAAAGCGATATACGGGAACTGCGAGGAACGATACCGATGCATCATGTGCAAGAGAATGATGTACAGGGTGGCGGAGGCGGCGGGGCGGAAGATGGGTGCGGATATTATTGTGACAGGAGAAAATCTCGGGCAGGTTGCCTCCCAGACGCTTCAGAATCTGGCGGTTCTGGAGGAAAGCGTCGGAATGGCGGTTGTGAGACCGCTCATAGGACTGGATAAGGAGGAAATCATAGGCATTGCAAAAAGAATAGGCACGTACGGCATTTCCATAAAGAAGGCGTTTCCATGCGGGCTTGTGCCGTCAAAGCCCTCGACAGCCGCCGTGCTGGAGAGAATACATGAGGAGGAGAAAAAGGCCGATTTTTCTGCATTGATTGATGAAGCGGTGGGCAAAATCATGGAGAAACTTTAAAAAACGCAGTTTTATTCTTACCGAGCAAGGGCCCATGGTCTAGCTGGTTATGACGTCGCCTTGACATGGCGGAGGTCCGGGGTTCAACTCCCCGTGGGCCCACTGGTTTTCCTTACTGCATTTTTGCTACAGGCAAAAACAAAAAAGTAATAAATGAAGAAAGCGGTTTCCTGCGAGATAAAATGAAGTATAAAATCACAGGAGATAACCTTCAGATTGTGACCATAGAGTTGGACGAGGGACAGAAGATATATGCGGAAGCGGGCTCGATGGTATATATGACCCCTAACGTGAAGATGGAGGCAAAGGCAAGGGGCGGCCTGCTGAAGGGAATCGGCAGGAAGTTCATGGGAGAAACATTTTTCATGACGGAGTTTTCATCGGTGGGCGGAACGGGGCTGGCAGCATTCGGCGGGAACGCCCCCGGGACGATAAAGGAAATAGAGCTTAAAGACGGAAAGGAGTTTATAGTCCAGAAAGATGCCTTTCTCTGTGCTGAGAACAGCGTCGACCTCAGCGTCGCCTTTCAGAAAAAACTCGGTGCCATATTCTTTGGGGGTGAGGGCTTTATCCTTGAACGGTTGAAGGGGAACGGTACTGTATTCGTGCATGCATGCGGCGACTTCATAGAGATGGATTTGAAAGACGGGGAGAGCATAAAGGTTGATACGGGCAGCGTTGTCGGCTGGGACGGAACCGTGAGTTATGACATAGAACGGGTGAAAGGTATAAAGACGATGTTTTTCGGCGGCGAAGGTATATTTCTCACAAAACTCACGGGGCCCGGAAAAATAATAATTCAGTCAATGACACTCCACAATCTTGCCATGGCACTGTATCCGTTCATGCCTCATCCGCAGCAGACTTCGGGGAGGTCGGGCGTGGTAGGTACATTGCTCGATGAGACACTCGGAAGATGATATCTTCACTGGTAAAATCGGGCGTGTCCATTCTCCTCCTCTCTGCCGTACTGATTTCTTTCCTTTACATCGTGGGCATTCTGCTGATTGGCATCATCGTCTTTGCAATTTTGATTTCGGTGATTTTTATTCTTCTTGCAGCAGTCCTTGCTTTATATTACTCTCTGACCAAAAAACCGCATTTGGAAAATCACGGAAACTGGAATCTCGGAAGGATAAGGGGAAAGTAATGCTACATCAGCAGCCCCTTGCTGTCAAGCTCCTTCGTTATCTTATCAACCGCTTCTGAGACCTGTTCCGCCTTCCTTGCTCCCGTGCATACAAGCTTTCCGGAACCGAACAGAAGAACGACGACATGGGGTTCATCAAGACGATATACAAGCCCG
The DNA here is from genome assembly GCA_964595325.1 of uncultured Thermoplasmatales archaeon. GTDB lineage: Archaea > Thermoplasmatota > E2 > UBA202 > DSCA01 > VBQP01. The sequence goes on from CAZQQE010000132.1 coordinate 2,339, forward strand.
GGGAACTGCTCAGGTTCGTACTCCACTTTTTCAAGTCCTATTGCAAGCGCAATGGCATTGAGGTTGAGCTGGGCATTGAGATTCGCAGAGGCAACAATATTCTGAACGGTTATATCCGGTTTTTTGAAGACCTCCCCTCCGGCCTTCTCAACCTTGTCACACACTTTTTTGATTGCTCTTTCCACATCCTTTATGTTTTTTGCACCCGTACATACCACTTTTCCGCTTCTGAAAAGCAGGGCAGCTGTCTTTGGTTCGTCAAGGCGTAGTACCAACCCAGGAAAACGCTCGGGTTCATATTCTCCCTTCGGCAACGCCTTTGATAATTTTTTCAAATCCAATTGCTTTGCTATTGTGGTCGATGCCACAACATTCTCTATTTTCATGTCAGCCATAATTTACCCCCTTTGCAACTATTTAAATAGTATATAAACCCCCTTTATAAATGTTTGCGGTCATGTTTCTGTAGCACGAATCTGGGGAAAGTGTGTATCTCTTGTGTGAACGGATGGTTAAGATTCCCTATGTCAGCAATGATTTAGAAAGTT
>CAZQQE010000133.1:0-2883 GCA_964595325.1 uncultured Thermoplasmatales archaeon
GAACAATGAAATGCCATAGCCAGAAATATATGGGTGTTGGCTTACTTCACACAAATCTATCTCCTTCTGCTCCCTGTCATTGACAGAATTCCGCCCACCATGGACGGGATAAGCATCGTGATGATATATCCGCTCAGGGATATGGCAACTGCAATATTGCTCGGGATACCGTAAATCGAAAAAATGTGGATGAGGGCTGCCTCCCTCGTTCCGAGTCCGCTCACTGTAATGGGTATCAGACCGATGAGAGCCGCCACAGAGTAAATTAAGATAAACGTAGTTACGGGTATTTTTATCGAAAATGAGAGAGCGACCACATATATCTGGATAAAATAAAGCGTATAGCTGGCAATTCCTATTAGAAGAGGTATCACAAGAGATTTTAAGGGCGGCATGTCCCTGTAAAAAGCATTGAATTCGTTTTCCATAGAAGGCCTCAATCTCTCCGGTATAAGAAGTCTATATACTATGCGGAATAATTTTTCGCTCCTTTTCTTCTCCTTCAGGAAAACAATCACGGAAATAATTACCACAAATACGGAGAAGAAAATAAAGAATAGCGATGGAAAACTCTTTATTAACACCACGGAGCCGATAAGGGCAAGTATGAACAGAGACACAAATTCTATGAGAAGGTCTATGGTAACGCTGGAAGCACATTTTCCAAGAGGCTCGTTGCTTTCCTCGTGGAGATAAGGAACTCTTATGTAGTCTCCGAGCCAGAGCGGTGTGACCGTGCCGTAAAACAGCCCTATCATATTCAATTTGATGAGAACGGGCATGCTAACATTTATACCCTGTACAGTGGCAACCCTTTTCCATACGTATGTGCTCATTATTATTCTCGGAATGAACAGGGATAACGACAGCACAAAAAGTATCGGATTGATTTCGCCGAGGGCATCGACTATTTTATCTGCGCCTATGCGATTGACAATATAAATAAAAAGAATTACACCGATGAGCGGAAGCAGCACCTTAAACCGCGTTAATCTGTTAGGGGTTGCCATCCCTGTATTATGGAAACCCTCTTTATATATCTATTTCAAGCGTGATAATGTAAGCCGTGCCACGAATGCACCACCATAAATCTTTTATTTCCACAGGCACTACATCTCTTTTGATAGGCATGAAAAGAAAAATAATTGCAGGGCTTTCCATACTTTGTATTTTAATCAGCGGCTTTACCATGGTGACGTCCATCGGTAATGACATGAACGGAAAAGATGACACCAATATGCATACGAAAGAAAGCGCAGCCGCAAACACCGGAAATTTCACCATCCAGTGGAGCAAGGATTATGGCAAAGTCGACTGGTGGTCAGCCCGCTACGAGGGGCCTCAGCCTGTAGGCGATGCAGACAATGACGGGCTGAACGAACTGCTAATAGGGGGAAGAGACCCGTTCTTAAGGGTCATGAAATGGGACGAAAGCAAGCAGACGTACTACGAGCAGGCAAAAATCATCGACCCGGTGTTCGGCATAGGATACAGCATTGGATTTCGCATCGGCAAGCATTACAGGGTTATGCCGGAACCGTTCGGCTCTGCAACGGGCTTTGCCATAGGGGACATAGACAATGACGGGCAGAATGAAATAGGAGTTGCATGGGGTCGACATTTCTCCGCATTCAAATGGGACGGCTCCCATTACAAATTGATGGGAAGGTACATAATCTCCGACAACAAAGACAGCTGGGACAGCACGCTAGACTGCATAATCGGAGATGTGGACAATGACGGTAAAAATGAGGTTGTTGTTACGGGAGGATACAGCAGCGACATCCCCGAAGTTCTTGTTTTAAGCTGGGACGGCGAAAAGTTTATCAAAAAAAGTGAATGGAATGCCCCCGGCAGGCAGAGCATCTACTTCCCGTGGATAGCGGATGTTGACAACGACGGGGAAAACGAGTTGATTGTAGGCCCCGGAAATTCTCTCGTCGTGTTGAATTGGGACGGCGAAAAGTTTGTTCCGACAACGTTGAAAACATACAGCAGGCACACGCAGGTGTTCGGATGTGTTGCCAAGGATAGCAACGGTGACGGCACGCTTGACATTCACGTCACTTTCGGCTCCCCAACTCTCGAGATATGGGAATGGAACGGCACAGGTTACGAGGAAAAATACAACCATACATGGACGGGCGAGGATGCAACCATTGAGGGCATAGATGTAGGAGATGTTGACAATGACGGCATCCCTGATGTATGTGCGGGTACAAATCATATTCACATTCTGGAGTGGAACGGTACTGCATATGTGGAAAAATACACAATTACCGCCACATTCGGAGCGCTCGCCGTTGTTGCCATCGGAGATTTTGACAACGACGGACAGAATGAAATAGATGCGGGCTCCGTATGGAGAGACGACGACCGCCCTTACATGGAGTGGATTTTCAAGTTTGAATAAGGCGAAATATGAAAAAAATCATAGGGATAGGAATCGTATCGCTGTTGATGCTCGGAACGTTGGGAATGGCAGGAATGAACATAGGCAATATGACGCCTGCAGGAAATGATTCCGCCGCCGGCATCCAAAATAGTGAATACATGAACCTCACGTTCTCAAAACCAGCCATAACATATGATGGGATGCATGCAAACGTGGAAATGGGCGGAACCGAAACATACTATATGGGGGAGTTCCCCATTCCGTCATACTCAAGAGTTATGGCATTCCCATTAGGGACGAAAATAGATGGCATTGACGTAAGTATCGGCAACATACAGACAATGAAACTTGAAAAGAAAATAGCACCTTCTCCCGAAGCAACGCCCCTCAACGGTGCGGAGCCGAAGGTGGCGGAGAAGGGTACGGTATATCAGAGCAACAGCCCTTACCCGTCAAAATGGGTTGAATGGAATGCAGGGGCAGGGCTG
>CAZQQE010000134.1:0-2823 GCA_964595325.1 uncultured Thermoplasmatales archaeon
ATTATGAAGAACACCACGAAAATAAAAAAAAACAGAAGTTCGGTGAACCATTCCACTACCGGGAAAAATGATAGCAGAATCATAGACATGCCAATCAAAACAAGCAGCGGTATCTCGTAGGGCTGCACTGTTATTATTTCACCGATACCAACCACATAGCAGAGGAATGTGTTTACCAATGAGGGGCCTTCTTTAACGGCCATTCCCGGTATTTCAATTATGTTTTTCTCTGACAGAAATTTTCTCAACTCCCCAATATACTCTCCTCTATTATCCCCACCATCCCTTATTTTATCCACCATTTGCTTAATTGTATTAAAAGTGCTGTAATCTATCTCTTTTTCTCTTGTGTACGTTCCTTCATAGCATGTAATTCTGACTTTTTCGTGAGTTCCATAAACAATACCGGGGGAAATGCCTGCGAAAACTATTATCAAAACAGCGGAGAAAGCAACAACTTTCATGGTATATCAATACCAAAAAAAGTTTTTAAATTTTTGTGCTTCAGAACGTCTTTCCACAAACTATTAAAATATCGGTGACTTCTATTTCCATGGTACTTGTTGCACCCTCTATTCTTTCGGCAGATTTCTCGAAACTCGGAGAGGAGATAAAGGCGGTGGAGGCGGCGGGGGCTGACTGGATCCACATCGACGTTATGGATGGGCACTTCGTTCCCAACATAACCATGGGGCCTGTCGTCGTCAAACACATACGGCCATTGACAGACCTCACATTCGACGTACATCTGATGATAGATGATCCCGAGAAATACATAGATGCGTTTGCGGATGCGGGAGCAGACTTCATAACCGTCCATGCGGAATGCGCCGGCAGCCTCCCGGAACTTATCAGCGAGATAAAAAAGAGATGTATGGCAGGGGTGGCGCTCAAACCCTCGACCACGCTCGACGCTGTCAAAGATGTCATCGATGATATCGACATGCTGCTCGTGATGACCGTCAATCCCGGATTCGGGGGGCAGAGTTTCATGCCGTCGGTACTGCCCAAAATAAAGAAGGCGAGGGAACTCATAGGCAACAGGGACGTATACCTGCAGGTTGACGGGGGCATAAATCCCGGAAATGTTGCGGCGGTGAAGGAGGCGGGGGCGGATGTGATAGTTGCGGGTTCCGCAGTGTTCGGGAGCAACGACTACGGCAGGGCAATCAAAAGTTTGAAATAGGAAATAGCAGTTTTGTTTCCATGGGAAGCAAATTCATCGTAACATTTCTTCTTCTTTTCGTTCTTGCCTCTGGCATGTCGTCGGGGCAGTTCATAGAAAACTGGGGGCATTCCTACGATTCCTCGGGATTCGACGAGGGGAGAAGCATAACTTTTGTTAACGGCTCATTCTTCATCGCAGGCATATCCCTTGACTCATCGGACACGTACCGTATCGTGAAATACAACGAAAACGGCAGATTTTTGTGGGACAAGGAGATAAAAGCAAACATGTGGAACAGAAATTACAGGAATGTCGCCATCTCTTCCTTCAACAATTCCATAATACTGGCATGCACGGACAGAACCTTTTATATTGCCAGATACGACCTTGACGGAAATACCATGTGGGCCGAGAAATGGGGAAAGGAAAACAGCGTGACGGATATTGCTGTAGACAAAGGCAACATATACGTGGTTGGTATTTCCGAAGAACGGGGAAAGGAAAATTTCCGTGTGCTGAAGTACAACATCACCGGAGATATGCAGTGGAATATCACGCTTGAAGGAAAGGGAATGGGAATATACGCTCTCAGCAACTCCGTTCTGGTCTCGGGGAGTAGGGGAAACAAAAGCATGCTTCTCGATATTGACGGCAATGGAAATGTTTTATGGAACAGGAGCTACGGGGATGGCACGATAGAGGATGTTGCAGCCGACGACGCCATATACCTCCTGCGCTCTCCATCTCCGGGCAGCAACATTTCCGTAATCAAATGTGATGCAAACGGGAATGCGGTGTGGCAAAAATACTACAGCAAAAAAAGTATAGGGCATTCCATTGTCCTTGACGGAAACGGAAATGCATTTGTTGCAGGTTCCTTGTATAACGAAAGCAGCAGAGACTACGATTTCATGCTCCTTGAGTATAACAGAGACGGGCAACTGATAGGGCATACGGAATACAATGGGAAACGGGAGGATGGGGCATGGGATGTCGCATTGGATGGAAACAACGTAGCCATGACAGGATATTCCGTTAAAACAAAGATAGTCGGGATAAGTTCTGTTATAATGGACAGGGATTACTATACCATAGAGTATGAAAAGGAAAATCTGCCTCCGGTTGCAAACTTCTCGTGGAGCCCCGAAGAGCCGGATACAAAAAATGACGTAACGTTTACCGACGCCTCATATGACATGGACGGAAACATCTCCTCATGGAACTGGAAGTTCGGTGATGGAAGCACTTCGGACTTACAGAATCCATCACATAAATACAAAAACGGCGGCACCTATACCGTAAACCTCACGGTATTCGACAACGACGGCAAGAGCGCTTCCATGGAAAAGATGATAGAGGTGAAGGAGGAGAAACAGACACCCGGATTCGGGCTTGCCGTGCTGGCAGTCGCCCTCGCCCTAATTTTTGCAGGGAGAAAGATTAGATTAAATTTTTAAATACCATTGCAATTCGCTATTACCATCATGCAGGGGTAGCCAAGCCTGGCCAACGGCGCAAGGTTGAGGGCCTTGTCCTGTAGAGGTCCGCGAGTTCGAATCTCGTCCCCTGCATCATTTTTACCTATGTCACAACCCACAGACCACCATTAGATTAATATTTATTGACCACATTCCGTAGTCATGAAAAGAGGAAAT
>CAZQQE010000135.1:0-2757 GCA_964595325.1 uncultured Thermoplasmatales archaeon
AGAAGGCTTAAAGTTCTCGGCATTCCATGAAAAAGTGAGGTTTACGGAGAAAGAAGAAGACGATGAGGTATACGACAAAGTAATGAAGGTGACGAAAGGGAAGATAATGCTCTACAAGAGGGAGAGAAAGGAAGAATACCCGCCGCCCCCGTTCGACACGACCTCGCTCCTGCGGGAGGCGTCCAAGCTCGGCTTCACCGCCGCCGCCGCAATGAAAATAGCCGAATCGCTTTACATGAAAGGGCTTATTTCATACCCCAGAACGGATAATACCGTCTATCCGCCCGGCATGCAGATAAAGAAAATAGTGGAGAAGCTCGGAAAAGTCTTTCCGGAGGAGGCGAAGCAGGTTATGGAGAACGGCAGAAAAACGCCAACCAAGGGCAAGAAAATAAGCCGTGATCATCCGCCCGTTCACCCCGTCGATGCAGCCGACAGAACAAAAATGGATGACAGGGACTGGAAGGTATACGAACTTATAAGCAGACGTTTCCTTGCAACGCTTGCCAAAAATGCCGTTGCGGAGGTATCAAAAGCCGAGATAGATGTCGGCGGTGAGAAGTTTCTGGCGAACGGATACGAACTCGTCGAAAAGAACTGGAAGGATATTTACACGTACATAAAGTCCAAGGAGAAGGTGCTCAGACTTAAAGAAGGCAGGGATGTGGACATCGAGAAAATAACAAAAATCAGGGAGGAGACAAAGCCGCCCCAGAGATACAGTCAGGGCTCTCTGCTGGCGGAGATGGAGAAAAACAACCTCGGCACGAAATCAACGAGGCACGACATCATAGAGAAGTTGTATTATAGAAACTACATAAAGGGAAAGCAAATAACCCCGACGCCGGCAGGCGTGGCAGTCATAGAAGCCCTGGAAAGAAGCGCCGAAAGAATAACGAAGCCGGACATGACAGCCGAACTCGAGAACGAGATGAATGAGATAGCGGAAGGTCGGAAGAGCATGGAAGAGGTCGTCGGTGATTCCCGAAGGCTGCTGAGGGAGGCAATAAAATTGCTGGAGGAAAGAAGAGGGGAAGTCGGAAAGGTGATAAAGGACGCTCTTTCCAAACAGAATTTCATGGGGAAATGCCCCAAGTGCGGGAGCGACCTCGTCATAAGGAAATCCAGAAAAGGGAAGAGGTTCATCGGCTGTTCGAATTTCCCGAAATGCAACAACAGCTATCCATTGCCGCAGAAGGGAAATGTGATTTTCGAGGGAGAATACTGCCAGTACTGCGGTGCCCCTGTTATCACAGTGATTTATAAAAGAAAATGGAAACAGTGTGTGAATCCCGAATGCGAATCAAATAAGAAATAATTATGCTCCTCTCGATTTCGGTCTCAAGTCCTTGGAATTGCACTTTCTGCATCTCTCTGCCTTCGGTGCATTTCTGGCGCCGCACTTCATGCATATGAGTTTGTTCAGCAGTCTCGCTTCCGCTTCCGGGAATTTTGCCATGGTGGGTAAACCCGTACCCTTTTTAATATTTTTTATTGGTGGCTATTCCGTTTCACTCCACCATATTTATATATCAAAAACATATTCAGCCTTCCATGGCAAGGATGCATTCAAGGAAAAAGGGAAAGTCATCTTCAACGCATCCCATAGAGAGGAAACATCCCAAATGGGGGCCCAGTCCCAGAGAAGTAGAGGACAGAATAGTGAACATGGCAAAGGAAGGAAAAAGTCAGGCCATGATAGGCATCACCCTCAGAGATTCATACGGCGTGCCGGACATAAGGGCTGCAACCGGGAAAAAGCTCGGCAAGATACTTGAGGAGCACGGGGTGTTGCCCGAGGTGCCCGAAGACCTGGACAACCTACTCACCAAAAGAGAAAAACTCAGAGACCATCTTTCCTTAAATCCGAGGGACATACATAACAAGAGGGAGTTGCACCTCATAGAGTCCAAGATAAGACGGCTGATGAAGTACTACAAAAGAGAAGGCAGGATTCCGGCCAAGTTTTCCATGTAAATCAATTTCCCCTCTGCTTTTCTATAGCTTTTTTCATCTCTATCTCCCCTTTCAGAACTCTTTTTGCAAGTTCCTTTGATATTGTAACATCTCCGCTGACTATTCTGCTCTTCCTCTGCATATCCTTTATTTCACCGTCCTTCGGCTCCATGGAAAGCTTTGTACTGACGACCCTGCCCGGGGTGAGGGCGATGGAGGAGGCGGCCAGCATGTCATCATGCGCAGCATTCGGCGGCGTGGTGGAGGTTTCATCCACAATCTCGATATGGGGGGCAATGTCCACCAGTGCGTTTATCATGCGGTTTCTCACAAGCCGGGCACCATGTCCTATACGTATCGTCACGTCTATACCGTTAAAATTTTTTATGAATGCCAGTATAAAATCCAGTGCTTCTTGAGGGGACTTCGATGTGAAACGTCGGAAGAGGATGCCGTCGCTGAAAACGGCTATTCCCGGGGTGGAACCGGGGTCTATCCCTATTGTTATTTTTTGTGACGGGCTTTTCTTCCGGGTGGCAAAAATCGCACGGTCTATAAGTTCATCCATGTCCTGCCCGGGCTCGGGGCACACTACGACATCAAAATCCACCGCTCCCTTCTCCTTGCACGAAGTTATAACAACATCCACATTCATGGGAACTGGAATGTCGAATGTAAGAGATACAAAGGGCAGCCCCCTCCTCTGGAGGGCATGAATCAAATCGTGGTAAAGCACGAAATCGGACGTGAGCAAGCCTATCATTGCATTTTTAACATATCCGCATATTTTAATATTGCTAA
>CAZQQE010000136.1:0-2709 GCA_964595325.1 uncultured Thermoplasmatales archaeon
GTCATCTATTCTGGGAGATAGTATGCTAATCAAAACATTTTATTGCCAAGAATATAGGCCATGACGGTTGTAATCAGGCGCTGTATGGTATTGCCGAATAATTACGATGTTACAGATCATATTCATTTATTGAAATTCCTCTGTTTTCTGGTCAAAATGGATTCCATTTATTATATCGATGTAAATAGGTGCAATTAATCGTGTATCGCATTTCTATTAATTTTTGTAATAGATTGTGGGACAACAATATGTTTTAATTCATCTTAGCAACTTAGCAATATAGTAATAAGACTTCCAACCTTTAGATAGGGGATTAATTGCATACACTTTTTTAGCAAGGCCTTTCAGATAATATTTTCTTTGAATTTTGGACAGGCTCGTCCGTTAAGGTGGGTGCAACAACAAAGCAAAAAACTGATTAGAGGAAGCCATCGAGTCGGGCAAAGTGTTTATCACTTTGAGTGGTGCCTAAAACAGGTATCGGATGTTTGAGAAAGAGGAGAATAGAGCATACATTCCTAATTTACACAGCTGTATCTTTCTTCCATAACTCTTTTCTTCTTGCTTCGAGCATGTTGTTTTTCTTGCCGTTAAACTCTGCAAATGTCTGTATCCTTTCGCCGTACATTCCGTAGAGTATCGGAAGGCGTTCCTTATACTTCAAATCCCTCAGCAGGTGATGGTCGAGAACGAGACGACAATCCGTGTTTTTCATTATGTCGAGCATATTGCCCTCCGCCTTCTTCAGGTTTGCCATGGAGAATTTCCAGCCCAGAAAATAGGTGGGAGGGCCGTCTACAACCAATATGTCCGGCTTTTCTTTTATTATGTATTCGGCTGCCTTTTCATCGACAGGCCCCTGAACATCGGATGTGAAAACAACTTTTTCATCGCTCTCGACGGTCACCATAATCACATACCCGAGTCTTGTGCCCCGCGGGCCGTGCGGAAAAGGAGGAGAAAATTTTAGCTTCGTCTTGTTTATTTTGTGTTCCGTGCCGTCGCAGTAGATAATGTCGCTTTTCCCGCCGAATTTCTCCGCAAAAAGCTCTCCCCTCCCCTTCTGGCTTTTGTTTATATCGCGGTCAATCCTCTTTGCAAAGACCGTCTTCCCCTCGTAAAATTTTCCGTCGGGTGTGTAATGGTCGTAGTGGTAATGCGTGATGACAAATGCGTCGCAGCCTACGGCAATTCTCTCTATGTCCCTGTAAGCCTTTTCCAGAGCTTTAATCTCGAGGGGGTGGGGGGGCAGACCGTAGCGGGACGGCCCGAGAGCTGCAGCCGAATCTATAAAAATGCATGCATCTTCAGTTTCGACAACGGTTGCCATCGAGCGCACGCCCAGTGAGTCGGATGCAACCATCTTTACTTTCATTTTATCTTCACTTTCCAAGATACAATTCCCCCGGATAGCAGTCATTCAATTCGGGGAGGCCGTAAAACGGGCGGGCATAACAATGCAGTACAGCCCAGAATGCCGCTTCCTCCGCAGATATCTTCCCGTCGCCGTTGCTGTCCGCCGTGCTGCCCATCCTATCCTTTATGCCTTCCAGTGCACCGGTCATCAAAATGGTCAGAACGCCGCCGTTATCAGTCGCCTTTGCCCTCGTGAACGCCGTGGATGCCGTTACAAAAACTCTCCCTTCATTCTCCATGCTGTTCCCTCCGCCGAAGTGGTTGAAAACGCTTTCGAGGTCATCCGGTCCGCCGAACTCACCGGAGAAGCAGGTGTCCACCACCGAGAGTATGTTCTCAGATTTAGAGGCTGCAAAGAAGTCCGCAACGTCGCCGTCATACAGATTTCCGTTCCACAATTCTATTTTCCCGTCTATGGGTTCTCGATCGTCATCCCCGTTGAGTTCCAGTCCCCCGTGCCCCGAAGCCCAGAAGACAATTTTTGAGTCATTGTCGGTATGCCCTGCAAGCCAGTTCATGGCATTGAGAACATTGCTGCGGGTGGCGCATCCGTTGGAAAGATATATTATATTCTGGCGCGGGAAGCCGTATCGGTGCGATAGCAGGTCGAAAACCATTGCGCCGTCCTTCCATGATGCAATTTCATTGCCGGGCGGGTCAACGGTCAGAATGAAACCCCAGCGGTTGTCGTCCGTGCTTTCGTACGTGAGGGAGAAATTCCTCTCTATTTTTCCGTATTCCGTGCCGTTGGCATCGGTAACATAGAACTCGGCGGTATGGTTTCCGTAGTTAGAAAATCTGTAAGGCCATTTGAATGTGTGAACATCATCAGGTGAAATTTCCGCCTCGTTTCCCATAAGCGGCGGCAGCCCGAACTGGCGTGACTTCTCAGGAGATGTGGGCAGGTATTCGTGGTCTTCATCCAGGGGTGAAAGTGACTTGCCATCTATTATGCAGTAAGCTTTGCCGCTGAATTCCGCCATGTTTTTTGTATAAATGCTGTAGCACATGAAAATCTGGTCGCCTATGCCCGCCTTTTCTTTTCCTTCCCCTACTTTCGAGTAATGTATGCTCACGTCAGGAAGGCTGCTTGATGTAATGTCCGAAATATTTACTTCCGGTTCGTATATCTCGGCCCAGAAACTTCTTGCAACAATCATCCCCTCTGCCGTCCCTTTTTCCATGCAGCCGGACATGGGGAGAATGAGCATAATCGAGATTACCGCCATCACGGGCAGGAACTTTTTCATCCCCCAATAAGCGAAGATTAACTAATAAATTTAACGGAAAGCC
>CAZQQE010000137.1:0-2616 GCA_964595325.1 uncultured Thermoplasmatales archaeon
ATTTCTTCGAGCGATGAAGAATCGCACCCCTCGGCACATGCCGTCGAGGTTATCTCCGCTCCTTTTTCCAGAATCAACGGTGTGATGCCCTCTTCCAGCAAACGCAGTCCCGTTATCAGCCCCGCCGGCCCGCCCCCCGCAATCACCACTTTCATCTTGCACATAATCATGTTGTGAAATTTAATTATTGTGCATTCAGGCGCTTGCATTCGAACTATACTCATAAAATTCTTATAAAAGCCTGACATTATATGTCGTGGAGAAAATGGGAAGCAATGAAAATACGCCGTATAGTTATAAAATTTTGTGGAAGAGGGATTTCGGCGGCGGGGCGGGGAACATGGGGGCTGCGGTCGATTCGAACAACAATGTCGTGGTGTGCGGAATCAATCAAGACGAGGACAAGGGGATTGTCGTAAAGTATGACAGCGAGGGCAACGAGCTGTGGTCGGATTCGGACCTGCCGGAGGTATGCAACTTCGGCTCTGCTGCCGAGAGTGAGTCAAAGCCAATCATCCCTCCCCTCATAAAGAAGATAATGGCAAGAGAATACGGCTATTTCTTCGATGTTGCCGTCGACTCTGAGGACAACATAGTGGTGGCCGGAACGTTCACGCAGGCGGGAGGCACGGAAAGCGTAATATATGTAAAAAAATACAGCCCTGACGGAACAACCATATGGGAAAAAACGTACTCGCCTTTTCAGGTGAACATCGCCTCCGGAATTGCGGTCGACCCGGACGGCGACATATTCGTGGCGGGCGGCGGCGGCTCCCTCACCTCGTTGTCGTTCAAGGGCATCGTAATCAAACTATCAAAGTCGGGCGGCAGGATGATATGGAGGGCAATCAGAAGGAGGGGAATGGTGGCTCTGTATACAAGCGTTACTGCCGATTCAAACGGGGATGCGATTGCGTCCGGATTTTCGGGATATAACAATGTCAACGAGATGATGGCAACGAAGTTCGGGGGAATGCGCGGATGGCGGCGGCGGGAGCTGGCAAGGCAGGGAAACAAAGCCCCGACGAAAATAACTATCGACAAAGAGAAAAATTTCGTAGTGGCAGGAAAAGCCGGCAGCGAGGATATGCAGTACCTGTTAAAATTTGACCGAAACTTCAACATCATATGGGAAAGAGAGCGGGATGAGGGCTTTCTTTACGGGGCTGCCGTTACGGAAGACGGCAATATTGCGGTAACGGGGTACAAGAATGGAATAGATGAATACTACGCCGCATTATTCGATAAAAGTACGGGCGAAAAAGTAATGGATATGATGCTGGGAAAGCGCGTGAGCAACCTCATGGACGATTATATGAGGGGCATAGCCTCCGTAAGAAACGGTAACGGTATGTTCATAACGGGCGCACGGACAGTGAGCAGAACCATGAGAGTGGAAATCACCGGTACCGGTCCGGGCACAGGAGGCCCCACGCCGCCGGAGCAGCCGTCCAATCCCCCGTCCGGTCCTCCCCCTTCGCCGCCGCCAGCCCCGCCCCACGGTGGGAAGGAAAGTCTGCTGCAAAAAATTTTGAGATGGATTTTCGGGAGATGAACGCATGGTCTGCAAGTGGTACGAGGTGTGCCCGATAAAAATGTTTACGGATAAGGGCAAACTCGAGAGAATATGGGTGGAGAAATACTGCAAAAGGGAAGGCGGGTACAAAGAGTGTGTGAGATACCGCATGGAAGAGGAAGGTAAATTTCATCCGGATTACATGCTTCCGAACGGGGAGTTGAGAAGAAGTTTGGTGGAAAATAGCGCTGGGGGCAGGATTTGAACCTGCGCGGACAGAAAGCCCAGTAGCTCTCGAGGCTACCGCCTTAGACCTGACTCGGCCACCCCAGCAGCCGTAAAGTTAATACGCCATGTGTTTTTTAGCGTATCGATGAAAATAGAGGTTTCGATGACAGGCGAAAAGAAGGAAGTGGAGATGGATGACGGAGCAACGGGAGAAACGCTTATTTCGAAATTCAATCTCTCGCCTGATGGAGTGATCCTTATTGCAAACGGCAGACCGATTCCTTATACAGAAGAGCTTGAGGGAATTGATAAAATTAAAATAGTAAGGGTTGCCTCCGGGGGATAGAAAAAAAATAAAAACAATAAGACATTACCTGCATGACGCTCCCGTAGTGTAGTCCGGTCAATCATCTCGGCCTCTCGGAACCCTTTTTGCTACGCAAAAGCGTTCACGGAAAAGGGTTGGAGTGAGCCGAAGACTCGGGTTCGAATCCCGACGGGAGCATTTCTATTTTTCACGGCACGGAATGTAATCTATATATACAAATTAATGCATTACAGTTGGAGGCAAGATAAGCATGAAAAAAAAGGCAATAAAAGCAAGTATTGTGGTTTTGATAGCAGCAGCAATGATACTGCCCGTAGGCGCAATGATGCAGACATCTACTTACGAAAAAGAACAGCAGCCAACGCTTGAGGTAAGCAGAGGTCACGGCTCAGTGAACATGGATTTATCCGGCAGCCCTGTTACCGTGAGCGGAAAGGAGGTGACGCAGATAAAAGGCGCATCCCCAAATGCGATGCTGGACGGAGATGTGCAGGTAACAACCGGTGACGGACCGGAGGTGCAGCCGGCGATATCCACAGACGGC
>CAZQQE010000138.1:0-2542 GCA_964595325.1 uncultured Thermoplasmatales archaeon
CACAAAATTCCTGCCAGAGCTATGGCCGTTACTTTTTTGAGCATGTTGAACACCTGAACCTGAATGTTTTATCTGCCTATAATAATTTCGATAGTGCAAAAGACATAAATAGTATACTTGGTTGGATTTCCCATGAAAAAAAGTATTTTTATCATTGCAATAATATGTTCCGCAATACTTTTGAATACGGGATGCCTGAAAGAGGAAGCCGGGACAGAAAAAGTGGTAAAAGCAAATGAGTTCGTGAATATCATGAATAATTCCACCACCAGCACGGATAACACAACAAAATATGAGTATTTTAATCTTACAATGGTAGACGCCGGCGACACCATTGTCATAAAGGACAAAATACACAATTTGACTTATGATTCCGCAAACAACTGGACAAAGGTAGTATTTAATACGGATCTAAATCATTCCCTCCCGGTCAGCGGGGATTTGACACAAAAGTTTGCTAGTGGAGATACCGTAAAAATAACATTCCACGTGGTAACCGACGTTTTTGCGGACCCAAATAACCCCTCTTGGACAGTAAGTGTGGAAACATTAAAGGAAATATGGAATACAACCACCCATAGATTTACTATAATACCTAATGAGTTAGTAAAGAAGGTATGATGACTCATGCCTGCCCCCGTCACGTTCTGAGGGCAGCTATCCCGGCAGTTTGCATCATCAATACTATTATGAATTGCCGCATCATTACATAGAGGGATAAAATGAAGAAAAGAGCAGCGCTGTGCATTTTAATGGCATTGATTTTTATAATTCCGGTAACAGCTGTAGAGTACCATAGCAGCTACAATATTCAGAGCTTCAGTACTTTCCCGCCCGAAAAAGTTGAAAGAATAATCCAGCATGACCCTAATATTGCCCTGTTCGATGTAAGAAGTACAGACGAATATGATAAAGGGCATATCAAGGGGGCGGTTTCCGTACCTTTATCCGAATTGCTGTGCAGCTCATGTCTCCGCAGTATTCTCAACGATTATGATGGCAGGAATGTCATCGTGTATTGCGGTGACAATGGAATGGAAGGGAAGATGGCATTGAACATTCTTCTCGAAAATGGGGTCGATGCGGTTCTCATGGACGGAGGAATAGATGCGTGGAAATCCGAAAATTTTACAACCGAGAGGACAGCATGTCCAGCGAATGCCGGAGAATATAAAACGGGATGCATCCCCCTCGATTCGTATGACGTAGATGAGGGAAAGATGCTGACAATTGCAGGCATCTCCGATAACATCCCTGCCAGCTGGGACTGGCGCCACGCCACATATCACAATGTTACAGGCGACTGGATGACTCCCGTGAAGAATCAGGGAGGGTGCGGCAGTTGCTGGGATTTCGCTGCAATGGGCGCCCTCGAAGCGATAATAAACATCAGATCGAACAACCCGAATACAAATGTTGACCTTTCCGAGCAGTACCTGCTTTCGTGCCCGGCCGGCGGCGGGGGCTGCAGCGGGTGGAATGCATTCTGGGCTTACAGCTGGATGTACCGAAACGGCGGTGCTATTCCCGAAAGTTGCTTCGCGTACGAGGCAAACGACGGAGTTCCATGCTCGGAAAAATGCTCGGACTGGCGGGATAAACTATATCCGATTACATCCTACGGTTCCTTGAGAAATCCGGATAGAGATGAAATCAAAAGCATGGTCGTGGAGTTCGGGCCCGTGGTTGCGGAGATGGCAGTTTACAGTGACTTCGGTTCGTACACCGGCGGTGTCTACGAGCATCCGGGAGATGAACCCGTAGGAGACATAAATCATCAGGTTGTCATAGTCGGTTATGACGACAACCAGCGGTGTTGGATTGTAAAAAACAGCTGGGGCAGCAACTGGGGCGAGAACGGATATTTCAGAATTGCCTACGGCGACTGCCAGATTGAGCATGATATAGTGTATGCAGATTTTTCTCCTGTCATTGCAAGAGCTGGCGGCCCTTACTTCGGCGGGGTCGGCGAGCAGATAAATTTTGACGGAAGACAGAGCTACAGTTTTTCCTCGGCTATCGTTTCGTATTCATGGGATTTCGGTGACGGCACCACCGGAAGCGGAAGAACCCCGGCCCATACATATTCAAAGGAAGGAAGATTTACCGTTCATCTGACAGTCACAGACGAAGACGGGGAACAGGGGTCATGCAAAACTTACGTTTACATAGATGATACTCCTCCGACAGCAGAAATCACAAGACCCGAGAAAAGACATCTTTACTACTTTGATACAGCCGGTAGAACAACCCTGTTAGGAACGGTTATTATAGGAAAAGTCACCGTACTTGCATCTGCATCGGACAATATATCGGGCCTTGATAGAATGGAGTTGTATGTTGACAATGTACTTGTGGATACAACCAATGATAATTCCATAGAGTGGGACTGGACAGAGCATGCCTTCGGTTTTCATGTATTGAAGCTCAGAGCATATGATGTGGCAGGCAATATCGGCACCGATGAAGTAAAGGTATGGGTCTGGATATAAGTTTTGCAGTGCAAAAATTAAAATATAAATAGGATATGTAAAAGTCGGAC
>CAZQQE010000139.1:0-2473 GCA_964595325.1 uncultured Thermoplasmatales archaeon
ACGGCGCCGTTTCTGACCAGACGGCGGGGCAGATGGTGGACGGGATAAGGCAGGCGGCGGGCGTTGACATAGGGATTGCAACGACGGGCATAGCGGGGCCGGGCGGCGGCACGGCGGAGAAGCCCGTAGGCCTTGTTTACATTGCTATCTCCGCCGGCGGGGAGACAAAGGTGGAAAAGCATATTTTTAACGGTAACAGATGGGAAAACAAGGAGCAGGCGTGCAGGGCTGCCCTTTCATTGCTTCTGGATTATCTCGAGCAGCATGATTGAGATAGACGGCTCCTACGGCGAGGGCGGCGGGCAGATACTGCGGATGGCGGTTGCGTTGTCTGCTCTAACTTCAAAGGATATCCGGGTAAATAATATAAGGGCAGGCAGGCCAAAACCGGGGCTGAAACGGCAGCACGTGACCGCTATCAAGGCTGTGGAGGAAATATGCAACGGAAGGGCTGAGGGGCTGGACGAAGGTTCGACCGAGGTGGAATTTTTTCCGGGAAGCATGGAAGGCGGTTCATACCGTTTCGATGTCGGCACGGCAGGGAGCGTCACACTCGTACTCCAGGCATGCATTCTCCCGTCGCTGTTTTCTATGGGGAATGTGGACATTTCGTTGGTAGGTGGCACCGACGTAAAGTGGTCTCCTCCGTGGGATTATTTCCGTAACGTATTTCTCCCTATGTTGAAGAAAACGGGTGTTTCAATCGAAGGGAAACTTCTCAGGAGAGGGTACTACCCGAAAGGGGGCGGTGAGGTGGAGGTTGCGATAAAACCTTGCAGGGCTATCCGCCCGATAAATTTTGATGGAGTTGCTGACTTTAACAATTTTGATGTGGATGGCATTGTCAACATATCATCGCTGCCGTCTCATGTAGCGGAACGCATAAGCGATGCTGCCGAGAGCGAATTTCGAAGCAGAGGAATGAATGCGAAAATAGAAGTGGAAAGGGCGGAAGCATTATCGCCCGGCGTGGGCATCGTTCTCTGGGCAAAAGACCCTCATGGCAGGCTGCTGGGCGCCGGCAGTCTGGGCGAGCGGGGGAAGCCGGCGGAGCAGGTCGGGAAGGAGGCAGCCGTGTCATTGCTAAGTGAAATCGAATCGGGTGCAGACATTGATATCAGAGCTGTTGACCATCTTTTGCCTTACATGGCACTGGCAAACGGTACGTCGTCCTTCAGGTGTAAAAGTATAAGCAACCATGCGGAGACGGAGATGTGGCTGCTTGAGAAATTTCTGGATGTGAAATTCGAAAAGAAAGTAAAGGGAGGAATAGTCGAGATTACGGTGATTCCGCACAAAGATGATTGGTCCTAAAGGTACATCAGTACGAACATTACTATCAGCAATGCGAGGGCTCCGTACATTACATAAAGATACATCTTCCTTTTCTTGACCAACTGGTCGTACTTCTCTCTGCATTCGTCGGAGCATACGACTTCACCGTAAGGAATTGCCTTGCCGCATATCTGGCAGTGAGCATGCTGTGGTATTTTATCCATTTTACACCTCTATTATCGTGCCTTTAAACTCCCTCCCGTATATAGCATTTTCCAACGCCTCAAAATTTTTTCCATTGACAACGTACGTTTTTATCCTATTTTCGTCTATTATCCCGCACGCTATACCGTCTATGGCCGAGCTTTTCCCTGCTTCCTTCCATTCATCGGGTGACATATTCCTGAGTTCCTTGATGGGAATGGAGTCGAATTTTTTTGCTTCTTTGTTCTTTTTCGGGTCGGAATCATATATTCCGTCAACGTCAGTGGCAATGACGAATCTGTCGGCATCAACCGCAGAGGCAAGCATTGCCCCGACGGCATCCGTCGAATGGCCCGGAGTAGTTCCACCCATGATAACAGGCGGTGTCATTGCCGCTGCTTCTTCCACTGTCTTGGGCACGTCTTTTCTCGGGCATATAAATGGTTTGAGAAGCATTGCATTGAGTCTTGTTGCAGCTATGCCTATTTCATCCAAAAATTCCTCCCCCACCCCGAAGGTGCGCGCAGTTTTGATGTATGCCCTTGCTGTTTTGCCCCCTCCCGTCACAATGTAGAGGTCAACATTGCCGGCACATTTTTTCAGCAGACTCCCAATATTCATTATCGTTTCCGGCTCTTCCACTGGAATTACCGAGCCGCCGAGCGACAGAACGACTTTCATGCTTGCTAAACATTCCTTGCCATATAGATTTTTCGAGAAAATGCATGAAAACAAAAATGGTCAACAAAAAAGGAAAAAGGGAAAGGGATTATGATGGCATCATAAGGCCTAAGTCTCCTGCTCCAACATACTTGAGGTTTGCATGTGTCGATGGGTCCGGTCCGAATGCATTTGCAACGTCATCAACGCTGCTTCCTGTTGAAAACATCTGGAAACTTGTATCGGCAGTGCTGTCTCCATAGTCAACACTCACGCTCTTGTCCCATCCCATGTATGCTCCTGCGCCTGCTCCGACATACGCATCACCCAAGCT
>CAZQQE010000140.1:0-2410 GCA_964595325.1 uncultured Thermoplasmatales archaeon
GGCCTTTCATCTGCGGGTCTTACGCTGCGCTCCAGACCACGCAGTATTCTCGGCCTGAACGAAGATAAAAAAAACATAAACAACACAAAAGAAATTATAGCAGCTTATCACCTGCCAATCTGGAGTACCCTTAGAATCACTCTCAGATTTGAAAGGGTCAACAACCAAATCAACAACTATATATATTGTCTTAAAATTGTATTTATTTAGTGGTGGAAGGTGGAGAAATATACCACAGTATCCCTGCCGTCTGTGTTTCACAGTGAGCTTTCCAAGTTCCTGAAGAAAAATCCGGGGCTTGGCTACGGCAGCGTTGCCGAATTTGCAAAGGAGGCAATACGGCTCAGACTTTCGGAGATAAAGGAGGAAATTACTGTTATTGCCCTGAGGGAGTTGAAAAACCTGCCCTACAGAAACTGGGATGAGAAGTGGGACAGTTTCAGGGACATAGCAAGAAAAAAGGTGTGAACGAAGTTTTTATGTAATGTTTCACATTTCATATACGGTGGTTGAATAGCCAGAAGGGAGCACTGGAATTCTCGATTTGCATTTGTGATGGCTGCTATCGGCTCTGCCGTGGGGCTCGGAAACATATGGCGCTTTCCCTACGTATGCTATCAGAACGGAGGTGGAGCCTTTTTGATACCCTATTTTGTCGCTCTGTTCACGGTAGGCATCCCTCTGCTTGTGGTAGAATTCGGCGTAGGACAGTGGTTCGGGACAGCTGCCCCCGGCGCATTCGGAAACGTGAATAAAAAATGGGAGTGGGCGGGGTGGTGGGCTCTCTCTTCCACATTTGTTATCGTTGTTTACTATTCAGTGATAATGGCATGGTGTTTGAGCTATCTTTTTCACTCGATAGGGCTCGTATGGGGGAACAACCCTGCTCTGTTTTTTAACGAATTCCTCGGTAAAACATCCTCCCCTTTCATTCTCGGAAGCATTCAGCCACAGATACTGTTCGCCCTTCTGTTCATATGGACATCCATCTACCTCATACTTTACAAGGGTGTGAAATCCATAGGAAAGGTCGTTGCCATAACCGTGCCCCTGCCCACGATATTGCTTCTCATAATTGCGATAAGAGGCATAACGCTTCCCGGAGCCATGGACGGCATAAACTTTTATCTCACCCCGCACTTTTCGAAGCTTGCCTCCCCTTCGGTATGGCTTGCTGCCTATGCACAAATTTTTTTCTCGCTGGGTCTGGCTCAGGGAATCATGATAGTATATGCCAGCTACCTGAAGAAAAAAGATGATGTCACGAACAGCGCCTTCATCACCGCCCTTGCCGACAGCGGGACGGCGTTTCTGGCGGGATTTGCGGTCTTTTCCGTACTGGGCTATCTTTCATATTCTACGGGTGCAAGCATAGACAGCATAGCGGGAAGCGGGATGGGGCTTGCCTTTATCACATATCCTACAGCCATATCCAATCTTCCGGTGGCTGCCTCCCTGTTCGGCGTGATTTTCTTCATAGCCCTGCTGACTTTCGGCATTGACTCCGCATTTTCGATGGTCGAGTCGGTGGCGGGGGGCGTGGAGGAGAAATGGCATATTTCGAGGGAAAAAGCCACATTCATCATATGCCTGCTCGGATTTTTGATGGGCATACCGTTCGTAACAGGAGGCGGGAGTTACTGGATTAACGTGGCAGACCATTTCATCTCAAATTTCGGACTTGTTTTTGTGGGCATAATGGAATGCATCGTGTTCGGTTACATCATGGGAGCTGAGAATATCAGAGAGAGGGTGAACGATGTATCAGACATAAAAGTGGGCAGATGGTGGGATTATCTGATAAAATTCGTTTCTCCCGCCATACTGATTTTTATCGCCGTCGCATCTCTGGTGGAACTGCTTAATAACGGATATGAAGGGCTGCCGTCGGGTGCTCTTGTCATCGGCGGTGCCATGGTGGTGATAACTCTCATTGTTGCTATAACAATCGCAAAGGTGAAAGCATGACGATAAGTGCTATAATTATGCTCATATTCGGATGCACCGTTTTTTACGGCGGGCTTGCATGGTGCATATACATAGCATTGAAAAAGAACCGCAACGATTTTAAGGAATAGTGCATTATTGCAACCGATTGAAATGAGAACCGGAATTGTGGTTTTTGTCGTGGGCATTCTCCTCATGGGAGGTTTTTCAATTGCAGGGGTGAATAACCCGGGAAATGAAGCAGGCGTGGGCAATGAAAAAAACTCCGAGCTGTCGATTCCGCTCCACTTTTCTTTTTCAGCACCTTCCGCATACGAAAACAATAATTTTTCAACTATCAATGTAAAAGGAACAGACGAAAGAATTTCCATGCCGTCATGCCCTTCCATGCCCTACAAATCAAAAGTGCTGACATTTCCTTTCGGAACGAAGATTGACGGCATAGATGTAAAGGTGGGCAGAG
>CAZQQE010000141.1:0-2393 GCA_964595325.1 uncultured Thermoplasmatales archaeon
AAGTAAAAGCACTCCCTCTTTAATCATCGGACTTCCCATAGAAAAATGCCATTAAAACTTCATTCTGTCTTTTCATCTTCTTCCATGCCAACCGCAATAAGGTAGCCCCTTGCTCTCTCCGTGTATTTGTAGCGATTCACCAGTTCCCAGAATTTCTTCGAATGGTTGGGCTGTATTAGATGCGCCATTTCGTGAATTATAACGTAATCCCTCACCCACGAGGGCATGTCTGCAAGCCGGTCTGATATTCTTATGGTCTTTGTGGAGGGCGTGCAACTCCCGAACTTCGAATTCTGATTCGTGACATACTTTATGCGAAATTCAAGTTTACCGTCAAAATATTTTTTATTCAATTCCTGCGCCCGTTCAATCAACAAACCGTCGTCATTGAGTTTCCGCCTTCTCTTACGCTTTTCAATCTTTTCCACAAGCTCATCGACATATTTTTTCTCCTCCTCTTTGCTCAACCCCTCCGGCAGGTAAACGTATATCCGCCCATCCACCTCCCTTGCCTGAACCGTCTTTTTCCTCCGCTTGCTCCGTATTATCTTGACGTCGCTCAGTCAATCCCCCCTGCGTCGTCAAAACCCTGACGCTGCCCCGTCCCCGCCTTATCCGTCAGCTTTTCGGGATGAAACAGCAAGGCAATAACGTTCAGTGCATGTTCTCTCGTTCTCCGGTCTGCCAGCCATTTCAGCTCCTTCTCGTTCTTTGCCTCGTCCTCATGAACGAAAACTTCTATGACGTGCTTGTTCGTGAGCAACTGGACTGCAATAAGCCCCAGCGAGGCTTCATGGGCGCACTGCTTGTCTATGGGCTGTGCACCGGGCATGCCTAGAGCCATGACAATGTCACAGCCGCCGTCCAGCAGTTTTTTTGCAGCAACGGGCAAGTCCTTCACTCCGGGGACGGTATATCGCTCTATTGTAATGCGAGAGGCATTCTTTTTCAATTCGTCCACGGCGGCGGCACCCATGTCGTATCTTGCAAATGTCGTATCGGCAATCCCTATTTTCTTCATCCTTTACCTTTATACAGCTCGTCTTTTTCTATCTTTTCCTCTATCCTCTTTATTATCTTGCGTGTGCCGTTTAAGTCATAATCGGAATATTTCGTGCATCTCACCACTCTGGCATCGATGCCCCGCTCCTTCAGCTTTTTTTCCAGACCTTCCGCATTCTGGTCGTATCCCAGAGCGATGATATCCGGCTTCATTTCCTCCACTATTTTCAACGGGTCGTCGGTATGGCCTATGACCGCTTTGTCGACCGGCTTCAGAGCCTCGACAAGCTCCCTCCTCATTTCCTGCGGGATCACCGGGTTGTGCTTTCTCTTCCTGACCGTCTCGTCCGTGGCAATCACCACCACAAGTTCATCCCCTAGTTTCTTTGCCTCCTTCAAATAATGCAAATGACCGATATGCAGCAAATCGAAAACTCCGGTTGCCATCACTCTTGCCATTCTTCCCATGCCTCCACGATTTCATGTCCCTCGACGAAAACAAGATCGTTTTTTTCGGCATATTTAATGGCATCTTCCTTGTAAAGGCTGTGACCGTAATCCATCATCTCGCATCCCGCCGTAACCGGTGTTATGCCGGCCATGACAGCAAGAGCCACCGAGAGTTCGGTATGACCTCTCCTTTTATGTAGCAATTCTTCGGATGCCATGCATATGGGCACATGCCCCGGAGCCCTGAAACTTTTCCCGAAAGTCCTCTGAGCATCTGTCATACCCATATCTTTTATCGTATCGGCAAGTTTTGCGAACTCGTGCATTGTCATTGCACGGTCGATATCCGTCACACCCGTGAACGTTTTACGGTGATTTATCGTTACTGAAAATGACGACTTTGTATCATACGGAATGTCATTGGGTATGAGTTCCTTCAGCACGGGCCATTTCGACGCACTCTTGTAGAAAACATCGGCAAGGTACGGCAGCCCGAGTTTATCACCTATTTCACGGTGAATCATCAAAAAAACCAGCCCGCCGCCGTCATGCCTCATGCGGTATATACTGCTTTCATCAACAAACTCCGCACCTATGATAAAATCGGTCTCCTCCTCCCTTCCGTCAGCATCGTAAATAAGAATAAAATTTCCTTCTTTTAAAGAATTAATTGCCTCCTCAATTTTCTTCGACTTCATTTTTGCCTTTTTTAATCTCAAGCATTTTTGATATATACCCCGCTATGCGGTTTCTCATTATCTTGCTGTCTATGTTGGTGTTTTTATCCACCGCCTCCTTGTTGGCATTGAAATCTTCCGAGAACTGGTCCGGAAGCTGTTCAACCAGCTTGATTGCCATCCGTTTTATGTATGTCGGTCTAACGTTACCCAATAAATCACCTTAGATGGGTATACGCTCATCCTTTAAAAAGGTTATAGCCA
>CAZQQE010000142.1:0-2264 GCA_964595325.1 uncultured Thermoplasmatales archaeon
ATGCCACGGAGAGGGTCGAGGCTGCATGTGTTGCGGTAGCCCGCAGAGAGGCAGAGGAGGCAAGGCGGAGGCTGGCGGAAGAGGGGCTTCTCCGTACGGATTTGAAAATAAGGCATGACGATTCATATGTCTACCTCCCGGTCGTCAGGGAAGCGGAGAATGCAAGGGCAATGAACGGTGCCGTTTTGAAGACAATGAACTTCGAGAAAATAAAGGTAAGGAAGAGTTTCAAAGATACCATTTCAAAAATATTGACAGGCACATCATCCGGCATTTCTTCTTTCGATGTTGTTGGTGACATTGCCATAATAAGAATCCCGCCTGAGATGGAGGGTCGGAAAGAGGAGATAGGAAATGCGATACTATCCACCAACAAGCATGTCAGGACGGTATGCGCCGACAACGGCGTCAAGCAGGACTACAGGATAAGAGACATAGAGGTTATTGCAGGAGAAAAAAGGACGGAAACGACGCACGTGGAATACGGGGTAAAGATAAAAGTGGATATCGCAAAAGTATATTACTCGCCGAGGCTCGCCTCCGAGAGAAAAAGAGTTGCAGAGCAAATCGGGAAAGGAGAGACGGTCATAGACATGTTCGCAGGAGTTGCCCCTTTCTCCCTTGTCATCGCAAAGATTGCAAATCCTTCCCGCATTTATGCAATAGACATAAATCCTCATGCGGTGGAATATGCAACCGTGAACGTGAGAAATAATAATTTTGAGGATACAATCGAAGTAATCGAGGGAGATGCAAGGAATGTTGTGCCATCGCTGGGAAAGGCAGACCATGTTATAATGAATCTGCCACACAGCTCCCGTGACTTTTTTTCGATTGCCGTTGAAGCGGGCAGAATCATCCATTACTATGAAATTCTGGAAAAGGAAAGGGTGGAAAGGCGATTGGAAGAGCTGAAGGAGGAAGCTTCGAACAAAGGAAAAAAAGCCGAAATAAAGGGATGGAGGGTCGTCGGAGGTTATTCCCCTTCCAAAGTCAAAATAGGGGCGGATTTGGTCATACGGTGAAATATCTGCCCACGTTCTCGAGAGCATGAGCCATGAGTTCCGCACCTTTTTTCAAATCGTTCAAATCTATTACCTCGACACCGGAATGCATGTATCTTGTAGGCACACTGAGAACGCCGGAGGGAATGCCCGCTCTGGTCAGATGTATTGCCGTTGCATCCGTTGTTCCTCCCGATGAAACATCAAGCTGATAGCCTATATTTTTTTCCTCCGCTGCGCTTTCAAGCCACTTAAGAACGGACGGCGGTGTTATGAGCCCCCTGCCGGATGCGTCCGTGACGGTGATGACGGGACCCTCCCCGAGCTTCAAAGACGAATCTTCCTCTTTCATTCCCGGATGGTCTCCGGGTATGGCGGTCTCGCTTACCAGAGCAACGTCGGGATTCAGACCGAAGGCGGAAGTTCTTGCCCCTTTCAGCCCCACCTCCTCCTGCACGGTTCCAACCGCATAAACGGTTGCATTGGTATCTGCCATCTTCATGGCTTCCACCATCATGACGACACCGGCACGGTTATCCATCGCCTTGCCCGTAACCCTGCTTCCCTGCAACTCCCTGAATTCCCTGTCAAGAGTTATAGGCGTCCCGGGACGGATGCCCAGTTCCTCCGCCTCCTTTCTGTCCTTCACGCCGATATCTATGAACATGCTCTTTGCCTCGACAACCTTCTTTTTGTCCTCCTGACTCATGACATGGGGCGCCTTAGAACCGATGACGCCGTAAAAATCTCCTTTTTCGGTATGGAGAACAACACGGTTATTGAGCAATGTCTGGTCGAACCATCCCCCGAACTTCACGAAGTTTATGAAGCCCCTCTTGTCTATGTGCTTTACGACAAGCCCTATCTCGTCCATATGTGCCGCAATCATGACGGACGGCCTGCCACCGTTTTTTGTGGCGATAAGGTTGCCCATCGCATCGACTTTTATCTCATCCACATAATTCTCCATCGCCCCTTTCACAACGTCCCTCACATTGCCCTCGTGCCCCGATACCCCGTGAGCGTTGGACAGCTCCTTCAAAAGATTCTTTATCTCATCCATGCACATCTATTGAAAAGGAATATTTAAACATTGCATCACATCTGTTTGCCGGCAGGTTGAAGCGTTCGCATTCAACATGTTTAAATACGGTTTAAGTATTGAAAAGAAAACAGAATTGGCAGATATCATGAATATGGAAATGGAAAGGAAGAATGAAAATAACCGGTTAAGCTTTGCTTCACCCAAATTTTTTCTTA
>CAZQQE010000143.1:0-2246 GCA_964595325.1 uncultured Thermoplasmatales archaeon
AGAAAATCTTCATCATGCATCCCTCCATACTCCTATTCTAGAAAGACATGTTCTATTAAAGGGTATAGAAACTTGGTAATTGCCGATATTACATGGGAATTAACAATTATCCTGCCGATTTGTATTTCTCAACTAGCATTGCCACGTCATTTTATATTGCGGCCGTATGACACTGTATTTTCATCCCGTCAGCTGAACGAGATATACAGCATGTATGCTCCGATGATGGCAAGAACTGCTGCCGTTACTATCTTCACCATGCCGTGCCTTCTCTTCTGCATTTCCCCCAGCTCTTCCGATGAATAGCCGGAGTAGAACAGGGCAAGTATGGCAAGCAACGGTGTTATGAACATGGTATTGTAAAGCAAAAGGTAGCCGAATGCCGTCATTTTCAATGCGGAGGCACTTTTTATCACCGCCATTATGGGAAACAGTATCTGCCCCGTGCACACAAATTCCAGCATCGAAATGCCCAGCCCGGTAACAAAGGCTAGCACCGCCAGAATTGCCATGTGTCGGTCTCCCGTCAATGTTTTTATCAACCGCCCCCGCCTCCTTTTCAGAAATCTGGGCAACTGCAGGACGGTCTTTTCCTCGCTGCCTATGCGGAAGTAATCCCCTATATTGAATGCTGCAAGTATGAGCGCAAAAATTCCGGTGAACAAGTAGATGTATTTGGAAAGAATGCCTATGCCTTCCATCCCGTAATAAAATTCCATCAGCCCCACGCCTATGAGCAGATAGCCGAGAAATACACCGAGAGAGAAAGATATGCCTATCGAAAGGAGTTCTTTTTTTCTGCGTTTGACCTTCTCCATGTACGCAATGAAAAATATCAAGGTGGCGAAGGCGCAGGGGTTTATGCCGTCAACGAGGCCGCCCGCTATGACCGTAAGTATTGTAAAACTTCTCAGCGTTTCCTCGGCGTTGCCCTCCTCCGACGGCTCCGGGCACGGCAGGCCCGTATCAACATGCTTTTTTATCTCCTGCTCGAGTTCATCGAACTGAGAAAGTTTGTAATAGTATTTGTCACCGATAAATATCGCAAACGAGCCCCTTTCATCACCGGATATGCCGGACATATTGTAATATCTGAACAGCAAATCTGTTCCCTCTTTGGACAGGGAATTGTATTCTTTAAGGTCAAGAGGATACTCGGACTTCATGCTTTCCAGCTTATCTTTTGCTTCCATACATTCATGGCAGAGGGGATTGTAAAATAGTATGACGCATATCGCTTTGTATCCGGGGCATGGGAGCCCGACCATATCATATTTTTTGCCGTACTCCACAACTTTTGTCAGATTGCTGTCTTCCATCGAAAATGATCTGTTTCCGATAAATATGGCTGGCAAACTGACATTTGTGCCCCTGCGCAAATTGTTGAAGTTTTCCATGTTTATGCTGAGCGATGTGTCCATATCGTTTATCTTTGTATAAGTGATATTTTCATTCAATGAGTCCTCAAATTTTGTTGCCTCTTTTACCTCGCTTTCATTTGAGAAGTTGTAAAACACGAGAGAGCATACCGGCTTCGGGAAAACAACCTTATCTCCTTGCACGGGACATTCAACACCTCCGATTTTCTCGTAATCCAAGATGCACTGCTTGAATTCTTCAACCGTCTCACTGAAATTTTTATTATTCGGGTTGAGGTAGTACCATCTGTTTCCAATAAAGGCGGTGGGAACTCCGTAATGGGAATGATACTTTTCATGTATATCGTTGTATAGCTCATAATTTTCTTTTGCATCGTATCTTTCAATTTTCAGAAAAGAAAGGTTTTTTTCCAGAGAAGCAATAATCGGTTCCACCTGCTCACAGGTAGCGCATCCGTCGGCATAGAAGTAGGCAACATGAACCTCGTTTTCTCCGGAGGGTATGGCGGTTACGTGATGGGGAATCATCCCGCTGATTAGGAACACCATCAGCAAAACGAATGCAACCTTCTTCATCTATCCTGTCATGCCATTTTTCTATAAAAGGTTACCCACAAATTTAAATTTTTCAATCCCATATTGCAGTCATGGCGAGAAAGCCGGTCGCAGCCGGAAGATTTTATGAGGCGGACAGCGAGCAACTCAGAGAGCAGGTAACAACATGCTTCCTCGAAGGCCCCGGGAAATTGCCGGAAGTAAAAAGGGGAAAGGGGGAAATAAAGGCACTCATAGTACCCCATGCGGGATATGTTTTCTCCGGTCCCGTTGCCGCTTACGCATATGCGAGGGCGGCGGAGGGGGGGCTGC
>CAZQQE010000144.1:0-2224 GCA_964595325.1 uncultured Thermoplasmatales archaeon
GTTGCAGAAAACCATCCCGCAGATGATACCAACCCGGCAGTTTACATGAGCGGCAATACAGCATACTGTGTGTATGTGAGCAGCGGAAATCTTTATCTTGTGAAATCCGAAGATGGAGGTGCAACATGGGGAGCACCCGAGCAAATCAATGATCAGGACGGAACAGTTGTTGCGGAAGACGGAACAGCAGACATAAATGCAGGCGGTATTGTATGGACGGATAACAGAAACGGAGCAAAGGATATCTACTATTCACCGCTTCCGGCCCCGAGAGTCGGTGTCAAAGCCATATCCGGAGGTATGGGAATCAAGGCAACCATCGACAACACCGGAACCGTGGATGCAAGCAACGTTGATTGGTCAATCAAGCTCAGCGGACTGATATTCATGGGCAAGGAAGCAACGGGAAGCATTGACACACTGGCAGCAGGTGCAGAAACAACAATCAGCAGCGGACTCGTATTCGGCATAGGGCCGACAACGATAACAGTGACTGCAGGCGGAATATCCAAGACAGCAAGCGGCTTCGTTCTGGGACCGATGGTACTGGGAGTTAAGTAATCTCCTTCCCTCTCTTCCCTTTTTTAATTTTTTTAAAAAAATAACAATGGAATTATATTTCATAAATTTCATAAAAAAGTTTGTGAGGTTCTTCTTCCCTGCACTTCAAAGTTGGATTCTCTGAGGATATTAAACGCATCCAGCAAAATAATTATATTGCAGAAACATAAAGATGCAGTGATAAAGAAAATAATCCGGCAGACAATAAAGACCATTCTTACGGGTTCCGGGGGGCTTGCACTCCATAACTATTATCCCGGCATAGAAAAGATGAATATGAAAGAACTGGGGCTCTACCTCCATATCCCTTTCTGCATGCGCCCATGCTTCTACTGCCCCTACTTCAAGGAAAAGTACGATGGGAAGAAAGCCCTTTCCTACAAAAATGCGGTTATGGGGGAAATTGCTTATTATAAAGATATTCTGGAAGGAAAGCGGATAACCTCTTTTTATATAGGCGGAGGCACCCCCACGACGATGATGGGCAGCGGTCTCGAAGAAGTAGTCCGATCCGTAAAGCAATCCTTCGATCTGAAATGCGGAATTTCCACGGAAACACATCCCAATGACATTACACGTGAAATGGTGAAAAGGCTGGAGGATATGGGAGTAGAAAATGTAAGCATGGGAATAGAATCGTTCAGCAACAGCTTTTTGAAAATTCTTGGAAGACCATATAAAAGCGAGAAAGCAAAATATGCAACATCTATGCTTATGGATGGCGACTTCAAATGCGTGAACGTTGATTTTATGTTCGGCCTTCCAAATCAGGAGATAAGGGATGTTGAGGAAGATATCAAAACAGCTGTCGAGATGGGTGTTGACCAGATATCAGCATATCCGATATTCACGTTTCCCCATACAGAACTGGAGAAGGTCATCAGAGAAAATCACTATAATGTTCCCGGACTTATCAAAAGAAGGGTGATGCTGAAAAAAATCGAGGAGATATGCTATGATGCAGGTATGGAAAGAGCATCCGTGTGGTCATTCACTAAAAAAGGGGTTAAAAAATACAGTTCAGTCACGGTGCCAAAATATATCGGTCTTGGCGCAGGGGCAGGCTCTCTCGTACCTGGCTTTTTCTTCATAAATACATTCAGTGTAAATGAATATGTGAAGTTCATGGCAAAGGAGAGAAAACCCCCGGTTGCCCTGACTATAAAATTAAGTGAGAAAGAGGAAATGTTTCACTGGTTATACTGGAGAATATACGAAACTGAAATTACAAAGAAGGATTTTGAGGAAGAATTCGGAAGAGACTTTGACAGTACATTCAAAAAAATATTTTCGCTTTTTGAGATGATGGGGATGGCAAAAGATTATGGTGAGAATATAGTCATGAGCGATAGAGGAAATTACTGGGTTCATGTTCTCCAGAATGTTTTCTCCTTGGATTTTATTGGAAGGGTATGGGAAGTATGTCTTGCGGATGAATGGCCGGGGCGAATCGATCTTATTTAGTCAAAACGGAGTAAGAACCCTCTGGGCTTAAGCCCAGAGATGAATTACTCCACAACATTTTTTATTGCATTCTGGTTGATATATTGTCCCAAGCCCAACCAGAATATGGCTTTAATTGACTTGGGCTGTATAAAAATATGGGGTGGAAAAATGAATTAGTTAGTCTATAGTATGCATTCGGTTGGATTGAGCAACTACC
>CAZQQE010000145.1:0-1879 GCA_964595325.1 uncultured Thermoplasmatales archaeon
TCAGAGAGCAGATAACAACATGCTTCCTTGAAGGTCCCGGGAAATTGCCGGAAGTAAAAAGGGGAAAGGGGGAAATAAAGGCGCTCATAGTTCCCCATGCGGGATATGTTTTCTCCGGTCCCGTTGCCGCTTACGCGTATGCGAGGGCGGCGGAGGGGGGGCTGCCCGATAAATTTGTCATCGTGGGCCCGAATCACACAGGCTACGGGGCGGGGGTGGCGGTCATGGCAGGGGGGAAGTGGGAAACGCCTCTTGGCAAAGTTGGCATTGACGAGAGTATTGCCCGCAAAATAACGGCAGATGGCATCGCCGAAGAGGATGAGATGGCTCATCTCTACGAGCATTCCGTGGAAGTACAGCTTCCTTTTCTCCAGTTCATGCTCGGAGATTTTTCGTTTGTTCCGATATGCATGGGAATGCAGGACTACGGCACGGCAATCGAACTCGGAAGCAGGCTTGCCCTTGCCCTCTCCTCGGAAAATGCACTTCTCATAGCGAGCACCGATTTTTCTCATGTGGGCGTATCATATGGACAAATGCCTCCTGCCGGCGTGCCTGTGAATGAATGGGCATCGATGCAGGACAAAAAAGCGATAGACGCAATACTTTCGATGGATGTGAAACATTTCATGGAGGTTGTGGCTGGCAATAACATCTCCATGTGCGGTTATGGCTGTGTGGCTGCGGTAATGGAAGCGGCAAAAAAAATGGGAGCGACAAGGGCGGAACTGCTGAAGTACGCCACGTCGTATGATGTTTACCCTTCGGATTCGTGCGTGGGGTACGGAGCGATTGTGATTGAGTGATTATCCTGCCTGGGGTTGAGAAAGTGAGTTCTGTATCTTGGTCTGTATTTCCTCCACTTTTTCCTTCAGACGCTGTTCCTGTTTTTCCATCGTGCTTTTCCTCACTTCCAGACTCTCCTTGCTGTCCTGAAGTTCCTTGGCAACTTCCTTTCCGTCGACTTTTATGAGTATGGGGCCTACATTTTTGAACACCGGCGCATCCTTGTCCACCTTCCCCAGTTCCTCAAGGGCATTCTCTATGTCCTTTATTCTTATCTCAGTCTGCTGGCGCTGCTGGACGGTGATTTCAAGCTGCTGCTGGAACTGCTGAAGCTGCTGCAACTGATTCTGTATCTGCGGGGGCAAATCTTCATATTTCACGGGCATAATAATCAAACCCAAATGCCATTCCCTATTTTAAACATGTGGTTATGTAAAGTAAACCAACGTCGGCAATATTTCTAGGACAGAGATATGTTTCCTTCCGCACTTCTTTGAGAATAGTCGAATGTTACCGCTCATGATTGACATTACAACTCAACAAAATATTTATTAATTAATATTTGTTTCATATTTTTGGTGAGGCAAAATGAAAGACAAGGCATTGAGTAGAATTGTGGTTTTGGCCGTGGCAATGTCCCTTCTTTTACCTCTGGCAGGGGGGATGCCGGTAGAGAAAAATGGCATGAATAATTACATTGCAACCAATGAAATTTTAAACGGGGGTACTCTTTATGTCGGTGGCTCTGGACCTAACAACTACACACATATACAGGATGCCATAGACGACGCCAAAAGTGGAGATACAATCTTTGTTTATAGCGGCACATACCACGAACATCTCCAGATTTATTATAAGTCATCCATTACTATAGTTGGGGAGAGTAGAGATTCAACAATTATTGATGGCGGGGTGGTAGGAACGGTTGTATATGCCAACAGTGTCAATGGTGTTAAAATATCCAAATTTACCATAAAAAATAGCGGAAGTACTCAAGATGATGCTGGATTGTACCTAGTCTACTCCAATTATTGCGAAATTAGGGATTGCATGATAACCAACAATTACCATGGAATTATCGTAGAATCCTATT